>JAGCTK010000188.1 GCA_017963715.1 Alphaproteobacteria bacterium
GGTTGTCAACATGGTGGCCGTTATTGTTGAACCGATCGTGGTGGCTTATCATAACGAATATACCAAACTATCGGCTTTAGTCTGGTGTGTGGTTGTCGCTTTGCTTGCGATTTTGGTCTTTTTGATTGCAAAGAGTAAAAAACAAACCATGGAATCATAATTTATTATGGTTGATCAAATAAAAGCCGCCTTTACGGCGGCTTTTTTCGATATGAATACAAGGTTTATGCTTTCTGAAAAGAAAACTTTTTGGTGAATAATGTTAAAATATCCGTTGGAATTTACCCATAACTTTGTAGTCTATAAGTGTCATGGCACAATTCTTGCTATTGTCAATTTTAAGAAAGGAAAAAAAATATGTTAAATTCAGTTTGTTATTGGCTCGTTGTGATTGGCGCCTTAAACTATGGCTTGATGGCGTTTGGTTTTAATTTTTTAGAAAAATTGCCGGCAAACATCGGCTCAATCGTGTCGATTGCCATTGCTGTGGCGGCCATTTTGACCATTTATGCCAAATTGAAAAAATAATTTGAAATATCAATTTACTACAAAAAAAGCAGCGTGTGTTTTTGAAAACACCGCTGCTTTTGATTTACTTAAAATCATCCTCGTCCAAATTACCCTCGGTTTCAATTCCGAGTTTATTCAGACCCTTGCCTACGAGCGTTATAGGATCGATAATCAATCCTAAAAAGAATCCGCCGACGCGCTCTTTTCTTGACCAACCATTGGTCTGATCAAAAACATCACCCATCATGAAGTCATGATCTTTTTTGTCTTTTGTGTTCATATGAATTTGTTTTTAATTGTTAATAATTAAATTGACAGCATGATACAATTGTGAGTTCATTGTACGCGATATATTTCAAATGTCAAGGAAAATATAGAGGGATGTCGGGAGATTGAGCACTCAGTACGCAACATTATAGCAGACAGATAAATTATTCAATGCGTAAAATTGCTTCTAAAACAGGGGCAAAATTTGTATCGGAAATTTCAGTTGCCAAAGAATCACGATCGGCCAAAACATACACTTTTTCTTTGGCGTTATATATAAAATAAAAAAAGTCATTTTCACCCAATATGAGCCACTCGGAAGGCTTTTGATGAAAATATGTTGTGTTAAACGCGACAATATCTTTATAGCGATTATGTTTTGTGATTTCGGCACCGAAAACAGCGCAATCCTCATTGGAAAAGCCGTTACACATTTTGAGCAAATCGCTATAATCTTTGGGCAGTTCGGGCAAATTGTTTTGTTTTAATTTGATGTTGCAAATTTTGATTTGTCCGTCACCGGCCGGAATATGAAAGCCGACTTGTTCTTTGATTTTGTTGACATCAAACATTATAGCGTCCTTTGTTTGTCCATTCGCGGCGTTGATAGTACGGATTTTTCGCATTGTTGTCATAGCGGCCGTTTCTGCCGTGTTGACCGGTAATTCTATGCGGATTGTTTTGCGCGCGCGCCTCAACATTTTTCTTTTCTTTTTCCGGCAAATCGAGATATTTCCGGTCATAAATCATGTTATGAAACCCCAGCATACAACGTACGCCCGGCGGTGGTTGAATGCGATAAAACATATTGGTGCCGATTTGACGATTTCGAAAAATATCTTCATGATAATTGCCTTGCAAATCCTGTTCTAAAGCGTGCATGGCATCGTGCTCGGGATAGCGGACGATAAAACACATATTTTCATAATCGTTGATGTTGGTAAAACTTTTACCCTCGGCTTCCTTGGTGGCAGAATCTTTGATGTTGACGATATGGTGTACATCAATGACTGGTTGGTCGGCCCATTCTTCTTTCCAGACCGGAACACCGTTTTCCTTATATTTACTCAAATCAGTCACACCACGTTTCATGGCTCGGATAAGTGTGTTGACATATTCGGGTTGAACGCCCGGCATCGCAAGCAAACCTTTTCGAAACTCATCTTCGTTTTCGGCAATAAAACGTTTGGTATGGCGCGCTTTGTAACTCTCGTTAAATACCTTGACGGCACCGCCGCCGGCGTTTGAGCGCATTTGCTCATTGATGAGATAACAAAAATCTTTAACTTGAAGTTTGGGAAGTTCCTGCGGCGGAATACCGAAAACAGCCAAACTTTTTTTGACTTGTTCTTCAATCGCGGCAAATTCAGGCACCTGTTTAAAGACATTCCATACCGAAGAATAAGATAAATCATAATCTTGCGGGGTTGTATGTTGCCGTTCAAGCGGCTTATTTTTCATCTGACGCACAATAGGGGATAATTGATATTCTTGCGGTCTGTCGACATAACCGTTGAAAGCCATGCGCGCGACATCTTTTTTGTCTTTTGAGGTGATATCTGCCGGATAACAATAAAGTTGCAAATTGTGCTCTTCGAGGGTTGCGGCCAGTTTTTGTTCGTTTTTGGCACTCGGGTCTTTGATAAATTGATCACATGCGGCTGCAATTTCCTGATAGCATTCATCATCTGATTTATCGGACAAAGGCTGCTCAATATATAAATTGGTTTGTTCTTGTTTCAAATCAGAAATACGTTGTTTCAAAAGAGAGCGCCTCTGCTGTGAAGCAAGGTCGTTATCTTGATGCCACAAATCTGTTTGATGAACAAATGCCACGTTCAACTCCTTTTGTCTAAATTTTAACACTATTTTGTGGTATAATCAAGATATTTTTTATGATAGTACCAGTATAGCGAAAAATAAAATGACATCAAGTACATTACGAGATGTTACCTTATATTTCTGATTCCGATGTTTCGCTCTAAAAGTTTAAGACCGATTTTGTGTAATTTTTCATTTGCACTGTAACAATCATCTTTTAACACAATCGGTCGCACACCATTTTCCGCTAAATCTAATGCAGTTTTATAAATGCAAGCATCAGTATCAAAACCGCAAATGTGGATTTCATCAAACTCTTTCATTTCGGGTAAATATGATGTGTATCCGGTTTTTGTGTAGACGATTGCATTTTCTTTTGGAGTAAATACGAGCGTTTCATCGTCATAACCTGACCAATCCAATATTTTTAATAAAGGAGAGCCTGTATTTGTAAATTTGGATACATAGACCGTATCATATTCATATTGTTTTTGTTCAATATTTTGTACAATTTTCGGTTGTTTAACCGCTGATTTTTGCACATCGATAATCAAAAGGGCTATTTTCATTTTGCAACCTCAATTTTTTTAATGACTTTGGCGGGATTGCCAACCGCGATGGTATTTGCCGGAATATCTTTGGTCACCACACTTCCGGCCCCGACGACAGAATTGTCGCCGATGGTCACGCCGGACAAGAGGATGGAATTGGCACCAATCAACACATTTTTGCCGATTTTAACCGGCTGTGGGATGGCATTAAGACGTGTCTTTGGATTGATGTCGTGGTTTAA
>JAGCTK010000189.1 GCA_017963715.1 Alphaproteobacteria bacterium
CAATACATATACACATATGATGATTCTGGTAAGTCCACTACAACCACCTTACAATGCTCTCATGGTGATACTTGTCAACCAGTTAAATTTTCTTGCACTGAAAGTCATTGTAGCACAACTTATACCGATAATATTGTTGCTTTTGACTATACAACTTTACCAACGATTGTTTGTGTTAAAGGTTATTATAATGGTTGCACTGGATATAGTGAAGATGCAGCCACTTTTGATTATTATACAAATGCTCGATCATTTATTTGCACAATAGGATACATTGAGGGTTGTACTGTAGACAAGAGTACGCCTACTATTAATTCCAATACGTTAAGTGAAGGCGGCACAGATTCAAGCGCCGGTAGCGGCAAACGTATCTACACCGTCGAAGAAGCGCGCGCAGCCGTCGAAGCGGCCGGTACCGATACCGTTAACTTCAGAATAAGATACAAATAAAGTATTTTGTGTTTACAAAATTAAAATAGAATTTGTACTTTTTTGCCACTTGTCGTATTCTGCCAAAGAAAGGTAAAATCTATGACAATTGTGGCAATTTGGTGCAGACATCAAGATGACAACATCATCGGCATCGGGCCGAAAATTCCGTGGCACATCGCCTCTGATTTTCAGCGTTTTAAGCGCATCACACAGGGCGGCAATATATTGGCCGGACAAACGACCTATGAAAGTTTTCCGGGGCGAACTTTGCCAAACCGCAAAATTTATGTTTTGACATTTGATCAAAATTATGAAGTTTCAGATGCCGAAAATCATTTTGTTATCACCGATGTCAATGCCCTCAAAGATTTTGACGGCACGCTTTATATTGCAGGCGGCGCCAGTATATATAAACTCTTTATGACACGCCAAGACGATTTGAGGCCCGATGTGGTCGTCGATTGTATGTATCAGGGAGATATTGATGCAACATTATCCGGCCCCAAGATTGATATTACGCCGGCTGTTGAAGCACTCGGTGAGGCGTACACGCAAATTTCACAAAATTATATTGAAGACAACGTTTTGACGCGCGTCTATGTCAAAAAAAATGACTTTGTCGATCAAAGTGTTGTCAAACACATCTTAAACGCTATTGAAAATAAGGAATAACTTAAATGAAGCAATATCTTGATTTATTAAACGATATTATGCAAAACGGTGTCGATAAAATGGATCGAACCGGGGTAGGGACGCGTTCGGTGTTCGGACGCCAGATGCGCTTTGATTTAAACGAGGGCTTTCCGCTCGTGACTACCAAAAAAGTCCACTTAAAAAGCATTATTCATGAACTTTTGTGGTTTATCAAAGGCGATACCAATGTCAAATATTTGCAAGATAACGGTGTCAGAATTTGGAACGAATGGGCCGATGAAAACGGCGATTTAGGCCCTGTTTACGGCGCACAATGGCGCAACTGGAACGGTGACGGTATTGACCAACTCCAAGATGTGATTGACCGCCTGAAAACCAACCCCAATGACAGACGTATGATTGTGAGCGCATGGAACCCGTCACAAATCGGGCAAATGAAATTACCGCCTTGCCACATGATGTATCAATTTTATGTGGCAAACGGCAAGTTATCCTGCATGCTTTATCAGCGCTCATGCGATATGTTTTTGGGCGTGCCGTTTAATATTGCTTCATATGCGCTTTTGACCATGATGGTTGCGCAGGTTTGCGGCTTAAAACCGGGTGAGTTTATTCATACTTTGGGCGACACGCACATCTATCACAACCATTTTGAGCAGGTCAAAGAACAACTTTCGCACACGCCTTTGCCTTTGCCGCAGATGAAAATCAATCCAAACGTCAAAAACATCAACGATTTTAAGTTTGAAGATTTTGAGTTGGTCGGTTATCAAAGTTATGATACCATCAAGGCAAAAGTTGCTGTCTGATTACTCATCAGGCGCGGTGATAAGGATGGCCTTTTAAGATTGTTTCCAAGCGATAAATTTGCTCGGCCAATACGGCGCGTATCAGCATATGCGGCATTGTAAGTTTACCAAAAGACAATATCAAGTCCGCACGTCGTCTCACCTCGTCGGTATGCCCGTCCGCCCCGCCGATTAAAAAGCAGATATCAGAAACGCCGTTTAATTGCCAGTCATTGATTTTGTGCGCAAGTTCAAGGCTCGTGAGATTTTCGCCTCGTTCATCCAAAACAATCACTTTGGCATTATTCGGGATATGCGAGAGCAAAAAAGCCGCCTCTTTTTGAGGTTCATCATTGTCTTTTTCATCAATTTGCAGATGCCATCCCAAACGCTTTTGATATTCTTTGATAATCAAATCTTCGGGCGAGCCTTTTTTGCATTTTCCGATGGCTAAAATATCTATCTTCATTTTTTTGAGGCCAGTAAAGTCAAGAATTCGGTTTGAATGCGGGCGATTTGTTCGACCGATTTTAACACAACATATTCACCGTCGGCGTGCATACCTTCGCCGGTGCCCGAATGCATAATGACAAGTGCGCCCCGTGCATACAACGCGCGCGAGTCGGTCGCGCCGCCCATGTGCTCGAATTTGATCGGTTGACCGGTGATTTTTTCGGCCAAAACTTTATAATCTGCTATGATAGGATTGTTTTCATCGGTGACAACCGGAATACTTGACATTTCAATCTCAAAGGTAACAAAAGGCGTCATACATTGTTGAAGATTGTGTTTTAAGCCTTCAAGCGTTGACGATTCGGTTAATCTGAAATCAAGCAGAGCCGTTGCCTCGCTTGAGATAATATTAGAAACCTTTCCGCCCGCAACGGTTGCCATATGAACCGTATCAATCCATGTGTTTTGCGGGGCTTTGGTGTTTAAGTCGTAGGCCGGATAAAGTTGTCTGATGTTGCGCCATGTTAAAAAAAGTTGTTCATTGGCATCAATGCCTTCCCACGGGGTTGAGCCGTGCGCGGCCTGACCTTTGGCATGAAGCCTGACATAAACCGGATTTTTGCACTTTGTGATGATATGGCAGACATCACCGCCGACATCATTGTCAAGCACAATGTCTGCTTTCAAGTCAGGATGTTTTTCCAAAAATGCTTCCAAACTGGCACTGCCTTGTTCTTCATCGGTCGAGAGAATAAAGCCGAATTTAAGGTTGAGTTTGTTTGCCATCACATATTGCATCGATTGAATGGCAACCGCCGCAAAAGATTTCATATCCAAAGCACCTCGGGCATAAAGTTTGCCATCAACGATGCGGGGCGTAAACATCTCATCTTTGGCCGGCACCACATCAATATGGCCTAAAATCAACACATCAAAATGTGATGTGTCGGTGTTGCGCGAAAATATGACGGGAGAGGCGTACTCATTTTTGATGATGTCCGTGATGGCGCCGCTTGGGGCTAAAACATCTTTGATATATTCCAAACACCGATTGATTTCTTCGATTTGACCGGTGACGGTTTTGATCGATATTAAGTCTTCAATTATTTTAAGAAGTTCCATTGTTTTTTTACCTTTTTTTTAACATCTTTCAGCATAATATTTAGCATCAATATCATTTAAATTAATTCAAATGGAAAAAAATGAAAGTCTTTTTGCGTGTTTTTACAGTTTTATTTGTCTTTCTAAACATACCGTTTGCCAATGCGGAAGATTCAAGTGAAAGCGGTTTGGCTTTGCCGCGTATGGTATCTATTCGGGCCGATAATGTTAATGCGCGTAAAGGGCCGGGGACAAATTTTCCGAGAGAATGGGTGTATCAACAAAAGGGCGCACCGCTTGAAATCATCGGTGAGTTTGAATTGTGGCGTCAGGTACGTGATTGGGAAGGCTCGACCTCTTGGATACATAAAACACGTTTGACGGGGCGTCGGTTTGTCAAAGTGATTACACCGGGTGAAAACAATATTTATGCCAAAGGCGACTTTGACTCTAAAATTATTGCAAAAGCCGAAGACGGTGTGATCGGTGAAATCAAAAAGTGTCCCAAAGGCAGCGAGTTTTGCTTGATCAAGTTTGAGACAATCGAAGGATGGATGTCTAAAAAGAATTTATTCGGCGTTTATGAAAACGAAGTGATTAAATAATCAACCGATTTATTGCTTTTTTCTTTAAAAAAATAAAAAAAGTGCTTGATTCTTTTTTGTTTTTGCACTAAAGGTGATTTGTCTTGATGGAATGCGGCCGTGGCGAAATTGGTAGACGCGTAACGTTGAGGTCGTTATGAACTAAGTTCATGAAGGTTCAAGTCCTTTCGGCCGCACCATTTATAAAGC
>JAGCTK010000190.1 GCA_017963715.1 Alphaproteobacteria bacterium
AAAAGGCGGAAAAACAAATTAAACAGAATTTTTTCAAAATTACAGAAAAATATCCAGATAAAAATATTCAATTGCTTTATTTGGTAAATAAAAAATATTTTTTACCGATAAAATTTGTAAGAGCAATAACTGATAATGCAGTGATATTAGCAACAAATTATCGCCACAAAGACCGAACGACAGCGGATTTTGTTGTCAATGATGAATATTTGAAAACAATTTTTAAAAATGTTAAACTAAACAAAAAAGTAATTGCCGAACAAATACCTAAAATTTAATTCTGATCATACTGTTGTAATGATAATAAAATTTTTTAAGTTTTTTTGCATTTTTTGCTTGCACAATTAAAAAGGTTGGTATAGAGTCGGCCCAACTTGAAAGAGTTGTTTTTTAATTCAGTCTTTATCATCGCTTGTATTGAAGCGGTGCGTCAGACTGTGTGTTTTAACTTTTAACTTGCGACAAAGGAGCAACATATACCATGACAAAATGGGTTTATAGATTTGGTAACGGCAGCGCCGAAGGCGATGCAATGATGCGTAATCTTTTGGGCGGCAAGGGTGCGAACTTGGCCGAAATGAACAAAGTCGGCTTGCCTGTTCCGCCCGGATTTACCGTCACAACAGAGGTCTGCACGTATTACTATGCAAACAACAACACTTATCCGGCAGATTTGAAAGATCAAGTCATCGAGTCGGTCAAGTATGTTGAAGGCATTATGGGCAAAAAATTTGCCGATGCAAAAAATCCGCTTTTATTCTCGGTGCGTTCGGGCGCCAGAGTTTCGATGCCGGGCATGATGGATACGGTGTTGAACCTCGGTTTGAACGATGAAACGGTGAAAGCATTGGCTGCCGCGTCAGGTTCTGAAAGATTTGCTTACGACTCATATCGTCGTTTTCTCCAGATGTTCTCAGACGTTGTGTTGGGTGCCGATTTAGACCTTTATGAAGAAGCCTTGGAAAATATGAAAAAATCTCACGGTTACAAATCGGATACAGATTTGACAGCTGATGATTTGAAAAAATTGGTTGAAGAATACAAGGCCATCGGTCAGAAATTGGGCAAAGTTGTTCCGCAAGATCCGTGGGAGCAATTGTGGGCAGGTATTGGCGCTGTGTTCGGCTCTTGGATGTCATCGCGTGCCATTACCTATCGTAAATTAAACAATATTCCGGGTGACTGGGGCACGGCTGTTAACGTTCAGACTATGGTGTTCGGTAATGCCGGTGATGATTGTGCAACAGGTGTTTGCTTCTCGCGTGACCCGGCAACCGGTGAAAACAGATATTATGGTGAATATCTTGTTAATGCTCAAGGTGAAGATGTGGTGGCCGGTATTCGTACACCTCAACCGATGGGCTCAATCGGTGACGGCACATCCTTGGAAGAAAGATGGCCGAATCTGTATAAAGAATTGGTGGATGCTCGTAATAATTTGGAAGCCCACTATAAAGATATGCAGGATATGGAATTTACCATTGAACACGGCAAATTGTGGATGCTTCAATGCCGCAACGGTAAGAGAACCGCTGCCGCAGCTGTTCGTATGGCCGTTGAAATGGTGGATGAAGGCTTGCTCAATCATGAAGAAGCCATTATGCGCGTTGGTGCTGACCAATTAGACCAATTGTTGCATCCGATGCTTGATCCGAAGGCTAAAAAGAATGTGATCGCAACAGGTCTTCCGGCATCTCCGGGCGCAGCTGTCGGTCAGGCTGTGTTTAGCGCTGAAGACGCAGAAGCATGGGCTGCCAAAGGTGAAAAAGTAATTTTGATTCGTAATGAAACATCGCCTGAAGATATCGGCGGTATGCATGCGGCACAAGGTGTGATTACGGCTCGTGGCGGTATGACATCTCACGCAGCCGTTGTGGCAAGAGGTATGGGTACACCTTGCGTTTCGGGTTCGCCGGATATCACAATCGATGTTAAAGGCAAGACCATGAAAACCAAAGGCGGTTTAGTTATTAAAGAAGGTGATTGGGTATCTTTGGATGGTGCAAAAGGCCAGATTATCGAAGGCAAAATCCCGACCGTTCAAGCAGATACCAATTCGGGTAACTTCGGCAGATTGATGGGCTGGGTTGATGAAATCCGCACGATGAAAGTTCGCGCCAATGCCGAAACACCGGCTGATGCAAGACAGGCTTTGGCCTTTGGTGCACAAGGTATCGGTTTAAGCCGTACAGAACATATGTTCTTTGATGCGAATCGTATTGCCGATATGCGCGCGATGATTTTGGCTGATGATGAAGCCGGTCGTCGTAAAGCCTTGGCAAGATTGTTGCCTTATCAAAAGCAAGACTTTAAAGATTTGTTCAAAATCATGGACGGTCTGCCGGTGACAATCCGTTTGCTTGACCCGCCGCTTCATGAATTTTTGCCGCATACAGATCCTGAAATGCAGGAATTGGCAGATAAACTCGGTAAGACTTTGGCCGAAGTTAAGACAAGAACAAATGCTTTGCATGAATTGAACCCGATGCTTGGTCACCGTGGTTGCCGCTTGCCGATTACATATCCTGAAATTGCCGAGATGCAGGCTCGCGCTATTTTGGAAGCAGCAATCGAATCGGAAGAAGCAGGTGTGAAGGTTATTCCTGAAATCGAAGTGCCTTTGACAGGTTCGAAGAAAGAATTGGATATCGTCAAAGCCATTATTGATACAACAGCTGAAAAAGTTTTTGCCGAGAAAGGCAAAAAGGTTAATTACATCGTCGGTACGATGATTGAATTGCCGCGTGCTGCTTTGATGGCTGAAGAGCTGGCTCAAAGCGCTGCATTCTTCGGTTTTGGTACAAACGACTTGACACAAACAACGCTCGGCATGAGCCGTGATGATACGGGTGCTATTTTGGAAGAATATCGCGCTCGCGGTGTGTATGTGGCTGATCCGTTTGCTTCAATCGATGTTGAAGGCGTTGGCAAACTCGTCAAACGCGCTTGCGTTGAAGGCAGAAAGGTCAATCCTGATCTGCACCTCGGCGTTTGCGGTGAGCACGGCGGTGATCCGAAGTCTATCGAATTCTTCCAAGAATGCGGTTTAGACTATGTTTCATGCTCGCCTTTCCGTGTGCCGGTGGCTCGTTTGGCCGCTGCACAAGCCGCAGTGAAGGCTAAAGCCAAGAAATAAGACGTATTCGTTTTGTTCAAAACGCCGTTCTTTGAAATAAAGAGCGGCGTTTTTTGTTTGACATTTAATTTTTTATGTGGTATAATTATTCTATGGTGAAAGAAGAAATTTTTTCATCAAGTGTCCGAAAGGGCGCGAGGCTGTTAGAAAGCTTTTAATAGTAGGCAGTGAGGATAACACTGCACAAGTGTTATTTTTTATAACACGTTATCCCCGATATTTGATCGGGGAACTGATGGTGAATGTTCAAGATTTTTCTAAAGATCATCAGAGTCATTTCCTACTATATGATTTTCTAACTCCCCCGACCGCTTTAATGTGCGGTTTTTTAATATTGAAAAAAAGGAGATATTATGAAAAGG
>JAGCTK010000024.1 GCA_017963715.1 Alphaproteobacteria bacterium
AATTTCAAAGGCGGCCAAAGAAATGGGTATTAAATTTTTGACGATTTATGCATTTTCAACGGAAAATTGGAAACGCTCGAAAGACGAGGTCGATACCCTGATGAATTTGCTCAGAGATTATCTGTCGAAAGATTTCAAAAAGTTGAGTGATGAAGGCGTGCGTATTTGCTTTATCGGTGAGCGTGATATGTTGCCCGAAGATATTGTGGCCGATATGGAAAGGCTTGAAAAAGTCACGTCTGACAATAAGGCTGCCACACTCCAAATTGCGTTGAGTTACGGCGGTCGTGCCGAAATTGTGGAGGCTGCCAAAAAAACAGCCTTAAAAATTAAAAATGGTGATATGTTGCTAAAAGAGATTGATGAAAAAACATTTGCTGATATGCTCTATACCAAGGACGTGCCGGATCCGGATATTTTGATCAGGACAAGCGGCGAGCAACGCCTGAGCAATTTTTTGTTGTGGCAGTTGGCTTATGCCGAGTTTTTCTTTACAAAAACATATTGGCCTGATTTTACGCCGGAGGAATTGCGGCAAATTATCGAAAGTTATCAGAAAAGGGAAAGAAGATATGGTCAAAACTAAATTAAACTCAAAATCATCCGCACAAAAACAGAATAAAAAACAGCATATGCTCGCCAAGCGTATCGGCATGGCGTTTGCAATGTTGCCTTTGGTGATTGCGGCTTTGTGGTTCGGTTATCCTTATGTGGATATTTTGGTGCTGTTGGTCGGTGTGTTGTTGTCATGGGAATGGTCGAATATGGTTCCGTCACGCAAGCCGGCGGTGTATTTGTCGGCATATGCTTTTGCGCTTGCCGTATCCGTTTTTATCTATAGTACGCATGCCATCGTTTTGACGATTATCTTTACCACAATCTTTGTGTTTTTGAAGTCACGCAAAGAGGCCGAACGCTTTTTGTTGACGCTCGGTGTGCCTTATATTTCCATCGGTGTCGGATCACTCGCTTGGATTTATCATGGGTTTGCTTATGCGCCGTATAATTTTTATATGACGCTGTGGTTTTTGCTGATGGTATGGGCAATGGATGTCGGTGCATACATTGTGGGTTCTAACCTGAAAGGTCCGAAATTGGCACCTTCGATCAGCCCGAATAAAACATGGTCTGGTTTGTTTGGCGGGTTGATTTTGGCCATCGCCGTCAGTGAACTTTATTTTCATGGTTTGGCCGGCTTAAAGTTGGTGCGAATTGATGCCAATTCCGAATTGTTTTTTGCCATGATCGGCGGCTTGATTGCCCTTATTTCGCAAGCAGGCGACTTGGTTGAATCGGCCATGAAGCGGCATTTGAAAATCAAAGATTCATCCGATCTTATTCCGGGACACGGCGGTATATTTGACAGAATAGATGCCTTGATCTTTACGGCGCCGCTGGTCTATTGGCTTTTTGCTTACGGATTGCTGTATTTTTAACTTAATGGCAGGTGAAAAATGTGGGCATTGAATCTGATTTATTACGTCATCCCATTTCTTGTTGTTCTTGGTATTTTGGTGTTTGTTCATGAGTTCGGGCATTTTATGATTGCCCGTTTGCTCGGTGTAGAGGTCAGCACTTTTTCAATCGGCTTCGGTAAAAAACTTTGGGGCCGAAAAGATAAACACGGCACATATTGGAAAGTATCTGCCATACCGCTCGGCGGGTATTGTCAGTTTTTGGGAGACGGTGATGCGTCTTCTTCGTCACAAAAAGACTTGGAACAATTGACGGATGAACAAAAAAAGAGAGCGTTTGCGTTTCAAAATCCGTTCAAAAAATTGGCAATTGTCTTGGCAGGGCCCGGTTTTAACTATCTGTTGGCGCTTTTGATTTATTTTGTGTTGTTTGCAAGTTTCGGCAAATTACATGTGCCTCCCGTTATCGGCGGTATTATTGAAGACAGTGCCGCACAGCATGTCGGCCTCAATGTCGGTGATAAAATTTTGGCGGTCAACGGACACAATATTTTTGAGTTTTCGGACATCTCGCGCGAAGTGATGATGGCGGCTGATCACAATGTTGGGCTTGAAGTGGAGCGCAACGGCCAGAAAATATCGTTTGATGTTGTTTTGGAAGAAATTGATCACGAACAATCGGACGGTCAAAAGAAGAAAAAATATATGCTGGGTATCAGATCGGTTTCGTCGGTTGAAGTTACGCATGAAAAATTGTCGTTCGGCAAGGCATTTGTCGAAGCCGGCGTACAAGTTTGGGATGTGACGGCCACAACGCTCAGAGGTGTCGGACAAATGTTGACCGGTGCGCGCTCGGGTGATGATGTGGGCGGCATTATCCGAATTGCGGAAATGTCGGGTGATATCACCAAAAACGAGACATTCTTGGATTTTATCGTCTTTTTGGCTCTGCTTTCAATCAACCTCGGTTTGATTAACTTATTTCCGATTCCGATTTTGGACGGCGGGCACGTGGTGATATTCGTACTTGAAATTTTAACGGGACGTGAACTGAGCGAAAAGGTGAAAGAATATCTTTTCAAGACGGGTTTTATCATTTTGGTGGCTTTGATGATTTATGCAACCAAAAATGATATTGTACATTTAATCAACAGGTTATTTCAATCATAAAGGACGCATACATGAAAAAAATATATTTTGTACTTTTGTTCTTCTCTTTGGTGCTGATGTCGCATTCAGCCTCGGCTTTTTATATTCAAACCATTGAAACAGACGGCTTAAAACGTGTCGAAAAAGAGACGGTTGAGGCTTATTTGGGGCTCAAAACGGGGCAGGATGTCTCGGAAGATGATTTGGATACGGCATTCAAGAATCTTTATGCTACAGGCCTTTTTTCGGATATTAAGATGAACACAAGCAAAAAAGGTGTGTTGAAGATTGAAGTCAAAGAAAATCACATCATCAGCGAGCGCGCTTTTGACGGCAATAAAAAAATCAATGATAAGGTTTTAGCGGCCGAAGTTTCAAGCAAGCCCAACATGATTTATAACAAATCAAAGGTGTTGGAAGATGTCCAACGTATTATGGCTGTTTATAAACGGGCAGGGCGGTATGGTGTTTCGGTGACACCGAAAGTGATTGAGCATGATGAAAATCGTGTGGATTTGATTTTTGAAATTGATGAGGGTAACAAGGCAAACATCGATAAAATCAACTTTTTCGGCAACACGCATTATTCGGCTTCTGATTTGAAAGAAGAAATTATGAGTCGCGAGTCAAGGTGGTATCGCTTTTGGGGTAGTGCAGACAATTATGACCCCGAAAAAATGAATTATGATAAAGAATTGTTGCGCCGCTTTTATTTTGAACGCGGCTATGCCGATTTTGATGTGACATCTGCCGTGGCGGAACTGGCGCCGAACAACAAATCGTTTATCTTAAACTTTACACTCGATGAAGGGCCGCGCTATAAAATCGGCGATATCAGTATTGACTCGGAGATTAAAGACGTCAATATCAAAAAACTCCGCAAGCAAATTACTTTCAAAAAAGGTGAGTGGTATAACAGCCGCGAACTTGAAAATTCCATCACGGCACTGACCGAACAACTCGGCAAAAAAGGTTTTGTATTTGCCGAAGTGTCGCCTGATTTGGAACGCCATGACAACAATGTGATGGATGTCAAGTTTAATATTGTTCAAGGTGCACGTATCTTCGTTAATCGTATCAATATTACCGGCAACTCCCGCACCGTGGATGAAGTGATTCGTCGTGAAGTGCGCTTGGACGAAGGTGATGCATTTAACGTGTCGAAAATCAAAGATTCGCGCCGTAATATCGAAAATTTGAACTTTTTCAGCAAAGTTGATATCAATTCGGTGCCGCTTGATGAAAATAAAGCGGATTTGGATATCAATGTTGAAGAAAAATCAACAGGTTATTTTAATATCGGTGTCGGTTATTCAACAACAAACGGGGCGATGGTGCAAGCCGGTATTACCGAAACAAACTTCCAGGGTAAAGGCCGAGAGGTAAGCCTTGACGGATCCGTGTCACAACGTACAAAAGATTATTCTTTGAGTTTTACAGAGCCTTATTTCTTGGGACGTCGTTTGAGTGCCGGTGTTGATTTGTTCTACAGCGATGAAGACTATCAAAGCGAAAGTTCGTATGATACATCAAGTATCGGTGTCAGAGGTCGTTTGGGATGGAACTATACCGATAATTTCTACCACAATTTAAGATATACGCTTCGTAATGACGAAATCAAAAATGTCAAATACAGCGCTACTTAATATGTG
>JAGCTK010000025.1 GCA_017963715.1 Alphaproteobacteria bacterium
AGGATGCATAGGTTCGAGTCCTATACGTTCCGCCAATAAAAAGACACCCGAAAGGGTGTTTTTTTGTTGATGGAAAAGTAGGGGCTCGAACCGATAGGCTGGCTAAGTAAAAACAACCGTTGCTCCGGTTGTTTTTATCTGCAACAGCATAAAAACGTTATTGAGCAAGAGTGCGTTTGAGCGCTCGCGGCGAGATTAAATTTTTATGAGCGTCAGTTGCAAAGCAACGTGGGTCCTATACGTTCCGCCAATAAAAAGACACCCGAAAGGGTGTTTTTTTGTTGATGTTAAAAATCATTTTGACAAAGCGATAAAACGAGCGCATAATGGGCAAAAATATTTGAGGTTTAAATGAACGATATTTTAAAAAAGAAACCGACGGATGATGACGGTGTCAAGCCAGATAAAAAAGGTTTTGATATGCGTGAACATATGTCGCTCAGAATTGATGCGATTGCCGCAGATGAATATCAGCAGAAAAACGCGCGCGGTAAACTGAAAAATTCGACCTCAATGTCTAAAACTTTGCCGGCCGGTATCTTAAAACTCCAAAAAAAGGTTCGCGAGATTTATGACGAAGATGATGAGGATGAAGATGACTATGCCTACACTTTTCGGATGATGCCGGCGATTGAAAACGAAAGTGAAAATGAGAATCGTCTGCTGTTCGGCTTAAGCGATGAAGAAAAGCGCATGGTCAAACAAAACGAAACGGTAGAGACAATCAAAAATCAGCAAACAGCGGGCAAGATGGAAGCCTTGCATGCGGCACATAACCTCAATAAAGACATCGGGATGGGTGGTGTCAGTCAAAAACTTGTGGCAAAAGAAATGCAAAAAGCCGTTTTTGATCCGGAAAAGATGCAAAAGAAGGTTCTTGATAAAACCGTTGTGTCAAAACTCGGGATGAAGGGCGATATTGACAGCGGCAAAATGATTCAGGCGGCTCGCGGTATCAAAAAAATAGAAAGTCTCGGCGGACAGGAAGCGGCCAAAAATCTTGATATGAAAGATGTAATCAAAGCCGGTGAACAAAAGTTGGACGATATTAAACTGGCCGAACTCATTTTGCAAAAATCGGGTCAGGATGTCACCAAACGCAAGAAAAATTTAAAGAAAAGTCAGGAAAAAATCAAACTCGACAATCTTGAGGGCAAATCGAAAAAGAAAGAAAAGCAAGAGCGGCCGCCCAAGATAAATGTGAAAGTTGATGATTTCAGCCGATAAATCGTTTTGACGGTTTGACTTTGAAAAAAAATTGGCGTAAACTAAACAAATCATGTGTCAAATTTTGTAAGGATACTTTTATGGATACACAATATTATACCATCGTTGAAAAGCAGGATTTTTATGAGATTATCGAAAATAAATACGGCGAATTGGCTGTATTTATCGATTCTCGTCCCGGAACGCCTGTTGATCCGGTTTTGGAATTTGACGGCAAAGAAACGGCGCTTTTGAAGCGGGATGAAAGACTGGCCGTGAGACTTGACAATATTGACGTTGAAACAAAAAATATTTTGGCAGAGCGCGAAGTTGTGATGATTGTGGAACTATCGGGCGAAGAAGTTCAGCGTGTATACGGTGTGCCGGTTGAAAATGTGGATGAAATCGTGTTCCTCGGTCGTCAAACCAGAGCCGATGAAATGATTAAAGTGAAAAGTAAAGCTGATGTGATCAGTGCATTCGGCGCAGTTAAAACGTGGGTCGGCGGTCAAAAGTAAAATGATAGGTCTTGTTTTAGTCACACATGGCGGGTTAGCCAAAGAGTTTTTATCGGCAATGCAGTATATCGTCGGTCCGCAGCCTCAGACTGAAACCGTGTGTTTTATGCCCGATGATGATATTTCACAACATCGTCAGGAAATTGTGCAAAAAGTGCAAAAAGTCAACAGCGGCGACGGAGTGTTGATTTTGACGGATATGTTTGGCGGGACACCGTCGAATATGTCGATTTCTCTTTTAGATAAAGAAAATGTCGAAGTTGTGGCGGGCTTAAATTTGCCGATGCTCATTAAACTTTCTTCTTTGAGACAAACGGCCAATTTGAAAGATGCGGCATTTCATGCCGAACAAGCCGGCAAAAAATATATCAATATCGCTTCGAAAGTTTTGGAAGGTTAAAATGGTTTGCAGTGCCGATTTGGTGATTCAAAACACAAAAGGTTTGCATGCTCGTGCGGCGGCTTCTTTTGTGAAAGCGATTCAAAACATCAATGCCGAAGTGACGGTGACTAAAGCGGGGCAGACCGTGGGTGGTGATTCGATTATGGGCTTGATGATGTTGGCGGCGGCTAAAGGCACGACCATACATGTTGAAGCCGAGGGTGATGAAGCACAAAAGGCTGTCGAGATTATATCAAATCTGATTAATACAAAATTCGGTGAGGACTGAAGTTGCCTCTTGAGTTTTATGTAGAGAACTTTTATATAATGAAAAAAATACATCAAACAAAAGGATTGTGATTGATGAAGACGAATAAGAATTTTTTGATTTGGGCGCTGATCTTTTTCGGGATGTTTTTAGCAATCAATATGGGCGGTTCGGGCGTTGAGCATGCAAAACGGCAAGAACTTGCTTTTTCGGACTTTATGAATGAAGCCGACAACAAACATATCGCAGAGGTGAGTATTATCGGCAACGACATATACGGTAAGATGACGGACGGAACGTTGTTCCAAACTTATGCGCCGTTTGATCCGTCGATGGTCGAAGGGCTTCGCAAAAATAATGTTAAAATTGAAGCAAAGCCTATTAATACGGGCTCATCAACCTTTTGGAATATTTTTATATCATGGTTTCCGATGCTTTTGCTGATTGGTGTGTGGATCTTTTTTATGCGGCAGGCCAATTCGGGCAACAATAAGGCATTGAGCTTCGGAAAATCGCGGGCAAGATTGGTTGAAAACAAGAAAAAAGTGACATTTGCCGATGTGGCGGGTGCCGATGAATCGAAACAGGATTTGGAAGAAGTGGTTGACTTTTTAAAAGATCCGAAGAAATTTTCGCGTTTGGGCGGCCGAATTCCGAAGGGTGTTTTGCTTGTCGGCCCTCCGGGAACGGGTAAAACTTTGTTGGCTAAAGCGGTGGCGGGCGAAGCGGATGTGCCGTTTTTCTCGATTTCGGGTTCGGACTTTGTCGAGATGTTTGTCGGTGTCGGTGCTTCGCGTGTGCGTGATATGTTTGCCGAAGCCAAAAAAAATGCGCCGTGTTTGCTCTTTATTGATGAAATTGATGCTGTCGGACGCCACAGAGGTGCCGGTTTGGGCGGCGGAAATGACGAGCGTGAGCAAACATTGAACCAACTGCTTGTTGAGATGGACGGCTTTGAAGAAAATGAAAACGTGATATTGATTGCGGCGACCAACCGTCCCGATGTGTTGGATCCGGCGCTTTTGCGTCCGGGCCGATTTGACAGACAGGTTGTTGTGAGCAACCCCGATATCAAAGGGCGTGAAGAAATTTTGAAAGTTCATGTTAGAAAAGTTCCGCTTGCCAAAGATGTTGATTTGTCGGTGGTGGCGCGGGGAACACCCGGTTTTTCGGGTGCGGATTTGGCCAACCTTGTCAATGAGGCGGCTTTGCTTGCGGCACGCAAAAATAAGCGCAAAGTGACATCCGAAGATTTTGACGAGGCCAAAGACAAAGTTTTGATGGGTAATGAGCGTAAATCAATGGCGATGGATGAAAAAGAAAAAATGCTTACAGCCTACCATGAGGCCGGGCATGCTATTTGTTCGCTTAACGTGAAAGAAACGGATCCGATACATAAGGCAACGATTATTCCGAGAGGGC
>JAGCTK010000191.1 GCA_017963715.1 Alphaproteobacteria bacterium
GTTCCCAACCGTAATCGGTGGGTTCACCGTCACTGACCAAAAAAATCCACGGACGTTTGGAGGTGATACCGCACATATCATAAGATTTTTTTGGTCTTCGATTTTCTGTAATGCGAGTTCAACCGCTTTACCGAGCGGGGTTAAACCGCCGGCTTCCATCACGGGGGCCGTAAAATTCATCGCATCAATCCAATCGGAGGCAATCACGGGCTCATCTTCTTTGCCGCAGGCTTTGATAATCAGCAGTTGCACGCGCGAGCTGGCGTCAATATCTTCTTTGAGTTCTTTTTCCAAAGCAATTAAACCTGCATTTAACTGTTTAATCGGTTCACCGCGCATCGAACCCGAGCAGTCAAGCACCAATACGCACGGCGTGCGTTCGTTGGCATTGTCGGCAAATTCGACATAAGGTATCATATCATCGGTTATATTATCTTCAGCCATAGCGTTGTTCCTTATATTTTGGGATAGATGTGCGGATAGCCGCTGTTTTCAATCGGTTGTGGATCAGACATTTTGCCGCAGGCCGATTGTATAAGCAAAACGGCAAAAAGCAAAACGATTTTGAAAAACGTACCGGTACGTTTCATAATTTTTAACCTTTTTGTTGTAAGTTATTCTGATGTGATTATATCTAAAACGAACGCCGAATGTATAGCATATTTTTGAGGATTTGAACAGGTAATGCTTAGGATTTTTAAAATTGTGACTTTGCTGGTTGCCTTTATGGCGACATCAACGGCTTTTGCCAAAAAGAGCGCGGTCAATATTTTTGAAATTTCGCGTGATGTGCCCAAAACCGAAATTATGCATCAAAGCGGCAAGACGTATCAATTATCGGATTTTAAGGGCGAATTTGTGGTCGCTGTCTTTTGGACCAAAACGTGCGGGCCCTGCATCAAAGAACTCAAAGATTTGAACACCTTTGCGCAATCGGGCCTGAAAGAAGGTATCCGCTTGATTTTGATTTCGCCCGAAAAAGATTGGACATCCACGTTGGAACAAAAGCGGTTCTTGAAAAAATACGGTGCGCCGGATGTAGAATTTTATACCGACCATAAAGGCAAACTGGCAGCCGATTTCGGGATTTTTACAACGCCGCATACGGTTTTAATCGATGAGGAATCGCAAGAAATAGGCCGCATCAGAGGCACAGCAAAATGGGGCGATAAACGCATTTTGGACTATATCAAAAACCTCAAGAAAAACTAATCACTTTTGCTTGATTTTGCAAAAGACGGCTGATAAGATGCACAACTGTCTATACGGAAGAATAAGATGGTTCAAGTTATTACATTCGGTTGTCGTCTGAACGCCTTTGAATCTGAAGTTATCAAAGAAAAATTAAAGGCTTTCTCGGATGATATCATTGTCATCAACACCTGTGCGGTCACAGGTGAAGCTGAAAGACAATGCCGCCAAATGATCAGAAAAGTCAAAAAAGAAAATCCGTCGGCCAAAATCGTGGTGACGGGTTGTTCGGCCGAAGTTAATGCCGATTCGTTTAAGAATATGAGCGAGGTCGATTTGGTGCTCGGCAACAAAGAAAAAGCGGATATTGAAAAATATTTGGCCGTGGAAGACGGCAACAAAATACAATCGGGACATATTGCCCAAGACGACACAATCGATGCTTATATGATTACGGGTTTTGAAGGCCGGCAAAAAGCGTTTGTGCAAATTCAGCAAGGGTGCAATCATCGCTGCACATACTGCATTGTGCCTTATGCGCGCGGCAAAAGTCGCTCGGCGGATATTGACCATGTCGTCTCGCAAGTCAAGTTGCTAATTAAAAACGGAATCAGCCAAATTTGTTTAACGGGTGTTGATTTGTGCTCGTATAAATACGGCTTGGCCAATGCAGTGCGCGCGATTTTAGATGAGGTGCCCGAAGTTGAAGAATTGTCGTTCGGCTCATTAGATCCGGCGGCCGTCGAAGATGCGTTGATTGAACTGATCGGTGAAAATAAAAAGATTTTGCCGTATTTTCATTTGTCGGTGCAATCGGGCGATGATTTTGTTTTGAAAAAAATGGCGCGACGTCACCGGCGTCAAGATGTGATTGATTTGTGCCGAAAAATCAGGGAAAAACGTCCGGAAGCGACGTTTGGCGCAGATTTTATTTGCGGTTTTCCGTTTGAAACCGATGAAGCGTTTGAAAATACATGTCGATTGGTGCGTGAGGCCGGTCTTGATAAATTGCATGTTTTTCCGTATTCCGAGCGTGCGGGGACAGCGGCGGCCGCAATGGAGCAGGTCGACAAAAGCATTCGTCATCAGCGGGCAAAAATATTAAGAGATTTGGTGAAAGGATAACAGATGTTAAAGTTTTTTCAAAAACTCGGGGCAGGTCTTAAAAAAACATCGGATAAAATTTCGGACGGTATCAAAGATATCGTGACCAAACGAAAAGTTGACGGGTCTCTTTTGGATGAACTCGAAGAATTGTTGATTGCCTCTGATTTGGGTGTCAAAACAAGCAGTGATATTATCGCTTCTTTTTCAAAAGAAAAATTTGACAAGCAGGTCAGCCCGCAAGAAGTGAAAGAAGCATTGGCCCAAAAAATAACCGACATTTTGTTGCCCCTTGAGGCTGAATTTGAAACGGGCAGTCACAAGCCGTATGTGGTTTTGATGGCCGGTGTCAACGGTGCCGGCAAAACAACAACCATCGGAAAACTTGGCGCAAAATTAAAAGCCAAAGGCAAACAGGTTTCTTTTGTGGCGGCGGATACTTTTCGCGCGGCGGCGGTCGAACAACTTGAAGCCTGGGGAGTAAAAATCGGTGCGCGTGTGTATAAGGGTGCGCCGGGGTGTGATGCGGCCGGTTTGTGTTATGAGGCGCTGACAACGGCCGTCAAAGGCGGTGATGATGTGGTGTTTATCGATACGGCAGGGCGACTTCAAAACAAAACGGGTTTGATGGATGAACTGAGCAAAATCGTGCGCGTGATTAAAAAAGTGATACCCGATGCTCCGCATTTGACGCTGTTGACGCTTGATGCCACAACGGGGCAAAATGCCGTTGCGCAAGTGGGCGTATTTAAGCAAATCATTGACGTCAACGGGCTTGTTATTACAAAACTGGACGGCTCTTCCAAAGGCGGTATCTTAGCCGCCATCGCAGGCGACAATCCAACGAGTGTCTATTTTGTGGGTGTCGGAGAACAAATCGACGATTTGGATGTTTTTAACGCGGCAGACTATGCCAAAAATTTGGTCGGTTTGTAGACCTGTTGCATCACAGGATTGCACACATCAAAGCACAGAAAAAGAATGGCGTTTTGTTATGATTTGGCTTTTGGAAACTTAAGTTCAAAAGTCGTGCCTTTGCCTAATGTGCTTGAAACGTTGATTTTGCCGCGGTGCTTTTCAACCAAAGATTTGACAATCGCCAACCCGAGCCCCGTGCCTTGATGGCGGTTGGTCTGGCCTTGAGAATAAAACGGATCAAAAATATGCGGTAGTTTTTCGGCCGGGATACCGATGCCGGTATCTTGAATAATGAGCGTGACAAGATTTTTGTTTTTATCGCTCGAAATTGTCAATGAACCACCGGAGGGCATGGCTTTGATGGCGTTTTGAAACAGATTTAAAAGAATCATTTTAAAATCGGTTTTGTTGCCGAGAACATTGTTTTCGGCAACTTTATGCTGACGCACGACGGTAATGCCGTGGCGCTTTAATTCATAATCAAGCAGAGGCACAATCTCGTCAATGGTGGTTTTTAAGTCAAAGACTTCGCGTGTTTCGGTATCGTTGCGTGCAAGGTTGAGTAATCTTTCGGGAATTTCGACGCTGGCCACGATTTGCTGATAAATCATATGAAGATATTTGATATCCTGCGGTGTTAATGTGTTCTGTTTTTCGGTGCTTTCAAGCAAAGCCTCCAAAATCATACGTGTGGCACCCAAGTTGTTTTTCATCTCGTGCGCAACAGAGGTTGATAAAAAGCCTAACGAAGAAATTTTTTGTTGGTGCGAAAAGCGCACATCATCACTTAAATCACGGATGGATTCAATGATATAAAAATTGTCTTCTCCTTCGCTGTTTAAAATTTTGAGCGGGGCGGCGTTGACTGACAGCGGATGGCCGTTGACATTTTGAATGAGACTGATACTGCGTGCATTGGAAGATTTCAATTCTTTAATGGGGCAATTAAACACACCGGCAGGACAAGCATTGCTAAAACCGTAAGCCTCATAGCACTTGATGTTATGTTCGGTGCTGGCAAATTGTTTTTGATAAGCGGTGTTATGCATCACGACATTATAATTGCGATCAATCACACGAATGCCATCAGGGATACCGTCAATCAAAGCCTGCAAAAAACGCTCGGAATTTTTGATATCGGCCACGTTGTGTTCAATACTGGCCATCATGCTGTTAAATGTTGAAGATAAGGTATCAAATTCATCAAAAAAATGTTGCTTCGGTTTGGCTTCAATGCGGTATGAAAAATCACCTTTCGAAATTTTTTGTGTGGCATCTGTCAATTTATTAATCGGCATAATCACCCACCGTTGCAACATCAAACCTAAACATAAGACGGAAATCAAACTCAACAGCGAACTGATACCGATGATGCGCATGCCGTCAAAAAAGGCTTGAGACTGTTCGTTAAAATTGCTTTGCAATTCTTCATTGATGCGGGCTTCTTGAGATAGTTCGCGCTGTTTGACAGACAAATCGTCATCCATAATCGGCGATACTTTGACGTGGATATCATTGAGCTTGCGTTGCAACATGATGTTGTCGTGCAATAAGTTCATTACATATTGGTTTCTTTTTGAAACAGAGGCAAAATCAGATGAATATTTTTCGGCATAAATCAAAATAAAAATCGATAAAAAGAGCGACGCCATAATAACGAATAGGCCAAAAACGATATAAAAAATCTTCTTTTTTAAACTTAAAAACATCGTTACTCCTCAAATTGATAAGGCGGTTCCAAATGCGCATCATCTAACAGATGAAGTTTATAATACGTCAAAGTATAGTCAACGAGGCCGGCATAATTTTGAAGATTGGAATCAAAAAGCAAGCCGAAATCAAAACGTTTGCCGTATAAAACAGATCCACGCTTCCGCGATACGGCGCGAGCATCGCGGAAAGTGCTGTAGTTGATATTTGAATTGAGTTTTAAGACGTATTCTCGAATGCTGTCTTCCAAACTGTCAAAAATTTGATAGCGATAACCTTCTTGTTTATCTTCAAGAGGTTCAAGCCCTTCATCCTGATACCAAATGCGTTGTTTGAATAAATTGTTGGCCTTCAAGGCAATACGCGATGTGCCCCAGTTGGTGCGGATGGCGGCCACCGCCAAAATAATCGACGGCGGAACCGCGTCAATTTTCGGTTTAAGGACGCTTAAAAGTTGCATATACTTTCGCGTATCTTTGAAATGGCTGACGGCATCATATTTTTGCGCCAACCGATCTAAAAAATACATATCGGCATCATCGACATCTTTATTTAATTCAAAGTGATAAGAAAGCGCATCAAGCATGTCACGTTCTTCTAAAACTTCGGCATTGACTTTTAAGATAAGCGGTATCAGCATTTGCATAAAAACGCGATTGCGCTCACTCGTGTCTTCAAATGAGGCAAAATCTGCGGGAATATTTTGAACAAAAACTCTCGGATATTCATTGTCGGGCAAATTGATATAAGAATCATAACCTAAATCTTCAAACATTTTTCGCAACTCGGTCGTGTTGTAATCGCGCAGGTAAACGCCTGTTTCATCGGCACGAAATGAGGGTGTTTGCGCATGGGCGGCAAAAGAAAAAATGAGGGAAAAAAGCAAGATAAACCGAGGCATTTATTCCTCCCGCTCAATGGCCTTAATTTGAGGCAAATATTTTGTAAGTGTTGTTTTGATGATGTTATTGAGCGTTTGCTCAGCCTGCATGCAACCTTTACAATGCCCCTCAAAACGCAAAGTCAAGACATCATCTTTGAGCAAAATAACGGCAATATCGCCGCCGTGCGTATGCAAAAAAGGACGAATACGCGCCTCAATTAAGGCTTCAACTTTGGGTAGCAGGTGGGCATCGGAAGATACATCTTGCAATTTAGCATCCGTTAAAAGTGCCGGGAGCAAAGTCTCAAGGTGATGCGATGAGGCTTCATCTTTTTGTTCAACAAAAAGCATATCGGGAAGCAATAAAGCACGTTTGACAAGGCCGGTTGTGAAAATGTCATTTAAAAGAGAAGTCGAAGGCAAAATATTCGCATCGGCATAATCCGATTCGCCCGTTTTGAGCAAAGGCACATCACAATAAAAATTGATAACATTTTCATTGAATGTTTTTTCGATTTCAATCATCTACGCTCTCTTCAAAAATGTCTTTAAAATCTCACGTATATCTAAAATATGGCAAACAAATGCAAAAATCAAGAACGTTGTGATACCCAAAGCACCTAAAAAGCCGAAAACACATAATTTAAGCAATATGCCGAATTTGAGCCAATCGCCCACAAGTGTGTTGATACCGTATTGAACGGCCAAAACACTGCAACCGGCCAAAACGGAAACGGCGGCGATATTGATGATTTTGATAATCAGCGCGTGTGAAAAATGCCAAAATCCGCGTTTTTTGAGCCCGTAAATATATTGAAACAGCGAAACAAAGGCTGCAATCGTAGTGGCAAGCGCAATACCGACATGGCCGAGCGGAAACATTAAAAGCAAATTAAAACAAAGATTGACCGTAAAGACAACGGCACTGAATTTGACCGGTGTCAGAGTATCACCTCTTGCAAAAAAATTGGGCATTAAGGCTTTGACCATGACATAACAGGGCAAACCGACGGCATAGGCCATTAATGCGTAGGCGGTTTTGGTTGTATCAATGGCCGAAAATTGTCCGTGCTGGAACAAAATATTGATCATGGGACGGGCCAAAACAATCATCATCACAGCGGCCGGAAATGAAAGCAAAGCGGCATATTCAACGGCTTTATCTTGCGTTTTTTGGCTTTCGGTGACATCGCCCGATTTGAGTTGTTTGGATAATATGGGCAGCAAGGCAACGCTGATGGCGGCACCGACAACACCCAAAGGTAATTGTTGTAAGCGATTGGCATAATAAAGCCACGAAATGGCACCGGTACCGATTAACGAGACCAAAATGGTATCAACGACCATATTGATTTGATAGATACCGGCACCGACAACGCCTGGTGCGATTCGTTTAAACAATGTTTTAATCTCGGGATTTTTTAAGATTTTGGCAACGCGGATATAAGGGTGCAACTTAATGTCAATCTTGCGCAAGGCGTGTCTGAGCCACAAAATTTCAAAAAGGCCGGCAAGTGTGATGCCGACGGCAAAACCGTATGCCGGAAGCGGCATAAAAGGCACAATGACAAAGGCCGATAAAATCATCGTGAGGTTTAAAATAATCGGTGCACTGGCCGGCGCGGCAAATTTTTCAAACGAGTTTAAGACACCTGCTTGAAACGAGACAATCGAAATAAACAGCAAAAACGGAAAAGTGATTCGGCAAAGTCGGGAGGCAAGTTCTATTTTTCCGGGATCTGAGATAAAACCCGGGGCCAAAACGGCCACAACATAGGGCATAAAAAGTTCAAACAAAACAACAAAGACAAGCAAAAATACAAACAAAATAGATAAGGCTTCGGAAGCAAAGAAAACGGATTTTTTCTTACCTTCACTGACGAGTTTTTGCGAAAAAAGCGGCACAAATGCGCTGGTAAATGCGCATTCGGCAAAAAGACTGCGAAATAAATTGGGCAATTTAAATGAGACAAAAAACGCATCGGAAGCCGCGCCGGCTCCCAAAAAATCTGCCAATATCATATCACGCACAAACCCCGTGATACGGCTTAACATTGTATAACTGCCAAAGGTGGCGATGGACTTAAATAATGACATTTTGATTTCCGTTTTTTATTGTTTGATGCGGTCAGTGTAGCTTCAAATGTTTATTTTTCATTTAAGAAAAAATTTTTTTACACAAAATTTAAAAAAATGAAAAAAAACATATTGACAAAACAATTTTTTCAGGTTAAATTTAGACAAAATAAGATATGTTTAGGATAACGACATGGAAAGAAAAATAAAAAATCCTCAGATCCGTAAGCTGATTGAGTCTAATAAAGATAAAGTCGGTGTGTGGAGCGGTGAGCATATTGGTGTTCCGACATACAGAGCGGAAGAAGAATTTCGTGCAGCCAATTTTGCTCCGGCTTTCAAAAAAAGAATTAAAGAATCGTATCACGAGTTGGCAACAGATGGTCATGCCCACAATCGTTATCGTCAGGCTTTGCCCACAGGAATAAAAAATATCGTGAATGCATCCTTAAAGCAGCTGATGGAAAAGAAACAGTTGTCGCGATAAAAAATTATTGTTTGTTTTTTCATAATCCTCCTAGGGTCGCCCGCAAGGGCGGCTTTTTTTGTGAGGCTCAAATTTTATAAAGCGGGGGCAGAGGATCCGATGTTTTCTTTTTCGGAGCGGATTTTAATGCGCGCTTAAAAACACGGATAAAGTTTTTCCGGTCAAAATTGTGAGGACTGTTTTGGTCATAAAGAGCGGTGTTGAGTTGTTGGACTTGACGGGTAAAATCATCGTTGTTTAACAAATCGGCCACATCTTGAAGGTTTGAAATATTTTGTGTTGTATAGTGCTGTCTTGCCCATAAGATGATGTCATCGCGCAGTTTTTTGATGTCTTTTTGATGTTCGATATTTTTGAGGTAATCGACATTTTCTTTTTTGGGCGCGGGATTTTTTGCTTTTCTCGGGCGCAAAAATACCATGGCGGCCACAAGACCGATGATAAAGGCAATCGCAGCGGTGATATACGGGTTTTGAAGCGACGTCTCGGAAAGTGTTTTGACATTTTCTAAAGACGGTGCTTGTTTGGCATTTTGTTTAGGCAAGGCCTCGGTCAGATTGGGGTTGGGCTGAATGTCCAAAACTTGGCGCTCGAGCACAGCCTCTTTGACTTGTCCCGTTGTTAAGTCAAACCACGGTACCGTCACCGCATCCAAAACGAGCGGGCCGGAAGCGTTGGGAATGTATGTGACACGCGTTTTTTGAATGCCGACCAAGGTATTGTTGTGAATTGTTGTTTCGCCGGTCGGTTTTTCGGCGTATACCTTAAAACCTTTGACATTGTCAAAACGAAGTTCGGGCAGTTGCGTATCTGTCAAACCTTGGGCTTCAAGCGTAATTTCACGCACCAAGGGCATACCTTCGGTCAGCGTTTGGGGCATATCAATAAAATTTGCCGTCAAAGTGACATTGGTTGCCGGAAGCCACCACGGACCGTGATAATCGGCAACGGCCGGCCGAATATCAATTTCGGGCCCCTCAAATGCCAAATTGACAGGAGTTTGAAGGCCGAAAACGGACGGCATCCTGATATTGAAAAAACCGCCGCCAAAAACATTGTCAACATCGGGTTTTTGATAAGCATATCCCTTAAAATAAACGGTCGGTATTTTGACTTTGCCGCTTTTAAGCGAAAATATTGCAAACGCAAACGTAATTTGACGCTTTCCGTTGCCGAGTGTTTGAACTTGAGGATTGCCCAAAGATTTGATGATAAAATCGGTTGTCGGCTCAAATGAAGGCGCACCGTCTTCAATTGTGCCGTCATCTGTTAAGGTTACAAAATAGCGCATTTGCTCGCCGATAAAAGGGGCGGCATCGGTTTTAAGTTCGGCTGATAAGGCATAAAGCGGCGAGTCGGTTTGAGCGACCGCTTGAGAATTTTGAACAGGGGCGGCAATTGCGCTTGGGGTGTTGGTGATGACAACATCAATCGGGGCTGTTTTTTGGGTGCCGACGGTTAAGGGCGGAATCACGAGTTTTCCTGTTTGCAGGGCTTTGAGGCCTATTTTCCATATATTTTGAGAGGACATTCGCCCGTTGATAATGGATGTTTGGTGCGAAACGGATGAGGATACCACCTCAAACATATCGCGCAACGGTGTTAAATCTGGCTGTGCGGATGATGTGTCGCTTGATGTGATGGTCAAAATCAACACATCATCAATGCCGGCTTGGGATGCGCTGATTTGTGCATCCACGGCGGCCATACAATCGACGGCATATAAACCTAAAAACAATGCGAAAAGATATTTTTTCATGTTTTAATCCTCATATCTCTTTTTTAAGTATTCTTGTTTGATAAAGGCTTTGAGCAAGCCGCCGGTATCTTCTGGAATGTCGCGAAATTGTTGTTCGCGTGCCTGAACGTTTTCATCATAAGAATCGGCTTTTTCTTCCTTGCCGGCAGAAACGGGAGCCTGCTCATGCTCTAAAGATTTGTCGTGTTCGTTATTTTGATTTTTGTTATCATTTGGGGTATCGGCATTTTGGGACGGAGACTGGTCATTTTCATCGCCGACGGATTTTTCGGCCTGTGCGGACTGATCCGAATTGTCGTTTGGCTTGTCGGATGTTTCGGAGGGCTTATTTTGCTCGTTTTGATTGCCCGTTTGCCCGTTTTCGTTTGGACTGTTTGAACTTTGGTTTTGTTGATTTTGTTGATTGTTTTCGTTTTTGTTTTTTTGATTTTGTTGTTGCTGATCTTGTTTTAATTTTTTCAAATATTCCAAATTAAATTTTGCATCTTCATGCGTGCTGTCTTTTGCTAAAACATGCTCATAAGTTTCAATTGCGGCATCAATGTCACCGCCTTTGGCAAGGGCGTTGCCCTTATTGTAAAGCGATTCGATGTCGTTTTGCTTGTCAAAAATCGAAACGGCTTGTTGGTAATCGCCCGCTTTATAAAGTGCCGAGGCCTTCCATTTTTGATTTTCAAATTTTTGAGCGGCTTTGTCATATTGTGCGCGTGCAAATTCGATGGCGCCTTCCTGATCGGCGTTGAACAAAAAGCCGGCTTGCGCGGTTGACATACCAAAGAGCAAAACGGCAACCGAGAGAGCCCCTTTTTTGAATAAAAACAGCATCAAAAACATCGGGATGAAAACAAAAATCCAACCGTCGTCCGTCGGGGTTTCCAACACATTTGCGCTTTCGGTGATGTCGCCCTTGCTTGAGGATTGCAACAAACGAATAAGCGGTTCATTTTGATTTTGGGTGATATTGATATCAATACCGCCGCCTGCTTTGGCCACATCGGCCAATGTTTTGGAAAAAGCGGCGGAAAAGTCATAAACGCTGACGCGAAAACCTGATTTGATGGCCTCTTTGGCCGCATCTTGCGTTTGGGACAATATATCCTCAGGCAGACTACCCGAAAAAATCAGGATGTTTCCGCTTGCAAAACCGGCGGTTTTGAGGCGTTCGACGGCCAAATCAATCGCACGATCCGGACGATGGCCGCCAACGGGCATAATATCTGATGTCACGGCGTTTAACAAATTGATGATGATGTTGGCATCTTCGCTCAACGGCGAAATCAAAAAGGGCTCGGCCGTATAGACAATCAAGCCGGACGGGGCCACTTTGGCTTGTTTTAAGATGTCGGCAATTTCAATTTTGGCACGCTCCAAACGTGACGGGCGAATATCGGTTCGTGTCATATCAGATGATAAATCAAGCAAAATCATGACTGGGTTTTGTTGTATCAATGCGGGTTGAGTCTGTGTGTCAAAACTCGGTCCGGCCAAGGCCAAAATCGCACTCAAAAGAGCAGCGTATATCAAAAATTTTGAACTTTTGCGGTTGGCGTTTTGACTGCCCGATAACAGATAATTCAAAAATTTCGGTGCGCAGACTTTTTTCCATGAAGATGAGGTCTCTTTGTGCGGATTGAAAAAATGCATGACAATCAATACCAAAGGTATCAGCCAAAACATATATGGTCTTAAAAATGTCAGATTTTGAATAAAATCAAGCATGCAATCTTCCTTTCAAAACTGACGTTATAAGACCGAGCAAACTCAACACAAAGGCGGCCAAAAGCGGCACAAAATAAAGCGGCACTTTGGGGTAAAAATAATTGTCTTCAAAAGTGTCGGTTTCTAAAGTATTGATTTTTTGATACACATCGACCAAATCGGCCAGCCCCGTCACCTTAAAATAAGTGCCGTTTGTGGCATCGGCTAAGGCTTTGAGTGATTTTTCATCCAAATCGGAACGTTGTAGCCCGAAAAACATGGCCGAGGCCGAAGCCAAAGGCGAGCCGATGCCGACGGTATATGCTTTGACACCTTCTTTTTTGGCCAATGCAATGGCTTGCGGCAGCCCCATTTTGCCGTCATTGTTTTCGCCGTCGGTGAGTAAGATGATGATTTGATTGTCTTTGGTATTTTTGTTGTTTTTAAGTGTTTTGAGCCCCAAAGCGACGGCATCACCGATGGCGGTTGACTGTCCGGCCATACCGGCCTGCATGGTGCCTAAAACATCTAAAACAGCCTGTCTGTCAAATGTTAAGGGCACTTGAAGATAAGCACGTGTGCCAAACAAAATAAGGCCCAAACGGTCATTAGGGCGCTTGGTGACAAAGTCGGCCACAACGGCGCGCACCGCATCGATTCGGGGAATATGGCGCATACGAAAAACAAAATCATCTTCAAGCATCGAAGTCGATATATCGCAAATAAGTAAAATATCACGGCCTTCGTGATTGAGACGCACGGGATCACCCGTTTTGATCGGGCGCATCAAAGCCAGCACCAGCAGAGCCCAAACGAGCATCAAAAACCAAAAGA
>JAGCTK010000192.1 GCA_017963715.1 Alphaproteobacteria bacterium
CAAGATATTGAAGACCTTGACACCGAAAAAGTTAAAAGAAAAATGGAAAAAGGTCTGTCTCCCATGGAGCCTGTTCCGTTTGATGAAGAATTGTTGATGGAAAGGTTGAAAACACTTGAAGAGCAATGATTGAAACTTTTTGAAATCAGATCTTAAACGCCGTTCTCAAGTCGGCGTTTTTTGATTGACAAAAGCATAAAAACAGACTATAATACAACCAATTACAAATTATAAATGTTAATAATTATGAACGGAACAGATTTTTTTACAGAAATCTTTGTTTGGATTTTCGGCGGTGGTGCTATAATTGGCCTCATCTATGGAATATCCCGAAGATATGACTTTACAACCTTTATCAAAAAGTTGATGGGTTATGGAGGTTTGGGTGTTCTCGGTTGGTGCGTTTTGCGTGTCCTGCCGGAATTTCTTGAGTTGGTTTTGCCATGGAGCGGTATAATCATTATATTGGTTGTCCTGTTTCTGTTGTCAAAACTCATCAGAAGATAAAAAATTCCGCCACCTTTTTTTGTAGGGTGACGGAATTTTCTTTTTTGGTCGCATCAGTTAAGGTTTTTTTGCATTTCTTCTTTAATGCTTCGGATTCGCGCGGCATCTTTTTTGTTGTTTAGGCGCTCGTAAATACGCAACAATTTATCGCAAATATTGAGTTTGTTTTCACATTTTTTCAAAAAATTGATATTATCTTGGCTAATCAGTGCCAAGGCATTTTCCAAAAAGGCGGCTTCCTGCGTGAGATTTTTGGAAAATGTTGCCATATCGAGCATCGCCTCTTTTTGCATGGCGTTATCAAAAAGGGCAACAATACGGCCCAAAGTTTGCTGATATTTTTCCTCGTCATGAAGATAATGGTAGAGATGGCTGAGTTTTTCGAGTGTTTGTCTGACCTCAATATCCGACCCTGCAAACTCAAGCGCGTGCTGAAAATATTGAACGGCAAAAAGATAATTGTCTATCTCTTCTTCGGCCGCGTTTTTTTGCAAAAACAAATCGCCGATTTGGCTGTATGTCCAAAACAAAACCTGATTGCGCTTTTTGCTGTTTTGCTCGACACACTGTTTAGAACTGATACAAAAGTTCAACACATTTTGGTAGCCGAACATTTTTTCATCGATGTCATAAAGATATTTGGCGCGCTCATGTGCCTGATGATATATTTTAAGCAAATCGGCATCTTGTCGGTAGGATTGCTGCCTTAAAGACGGCATAATCTGCCTCCGCCCGTGTGCAAACAATAAGTGCAATTGCTCAAATCGTATTCTTTGAAGTTGAGACATTTATTGCACAAACAACCTTTATCGGTATGGATGCAGTTGCTTTTTTCAAAGGCACAAAACATTTTTTCATAATGTGTGCGATTTTGAAGTTTTGATGTGGCGCATGAGGTGTTTTGCTCGGCATTTTTGAGTTTGCACTCGTGTGAATATGACGGGCAAGTCAAGCATAGGCATCTTTCGATGTTTTTTGAAGTTTTTTGAACAAATGATTTCATTTTTCCTCCTTTTCGATACAAGAAAATAAGCCTGCAACAGAAAAAAACAACAAGACTTTCGATGTAATTTTTGCTTAAAGTTTTAGAATATCGATGATTTCAAAAATCGTCAAAAATTGCTCAAAAACGGTGCCAACTTTGGCGCGATTGAGGTTGGATTTGAAAAAAGAAAAAGGCTCAAACATATCTTGATTGGTGGCAATCGCAATCAATAATTTGCCGTATTGAAAAGAAAACTGAATAGATTTTCCCTGATACAAATCTTTGAGTTTAAGAAGTCGTTCCATAAAAATCGGTGTCAATAACCGTCGCGATTCGATTTGGTCTGTGCCGAACACTTCAAACATTTTTTCAAATTTGACATCTTCAAGGCGGATTCGCTCAAGTTTGCCGACACTCTTAAACCGGTTGAAAATGCCGGAATCTTTCAAGACAATTGTTCTGGCTTTGATATTTTTTTTGACATCGCATTCGACGGCAACACCTTGAAATACCTTAACTTCACGGCGGCCGTTTTTGGTGTGTTGATAAACTTTAAGACGTTCTTCCATCACACGCATCTTAACATCTTGATAAACGCCCTCAAAACAATCATCCGCCTCAAACGTGTCAAAGCGTGGAAAAATGTAACTGTCCTCCAGTTCATCACGGGTTAAACCGTCGCCGTTACGGTATGAAAAACCTTGAAAATAACTGATAAACAGCGGCATAATGTCTTGTTTGATATGCTTTTTATAGTGATAGTAGGGATGCTGAACAATAAAGACACCGCCCGCAATCAAAAGCGAAATCACTAATCTGTTGAAATAAAAAGTTTCTTTTCCGTGGCTTAAAGATCCCAACACATATATGAGCGGGATAATCAAAAGAGCGATGGCAAGCATCACAAAAAAACGCGTCAGATATCTCTTGCGCAACGCTTCTTTTTTTGCAAGTTGCGGCGCAAGTTTTTCGGCCCAATAAATATCAAAACCGGCACGTAACGCTTTTTTTTGTTTGGCATCCATTATTTAAAGTACTCTTTGGCGTTGATGCGCTCTCTTGCGGCATCCGTGGCCTCAAAATAAGGTTTATCCGCCTTAATGCCTATGAGTGCGGCAATCATGGATGAAGGAAAAATCTCAACCGCATTTTTTAATTCGGTCAATGCACTGTTGTAAAAACGGCGTGCCGCGGCAATATTTTCTTCCGCTTCATCAAAACTTTGCATCGCTTGCACCATGGTGGCCGATGATTTGAGTTCGGGATAATTTTCAACATTAACAAAAAATGATTTGAGTTTGCCCTCAAGCGCATTGTCAAGTTCGATACTTTTGTCGGCATTTAAAACAAAGTTTTGTTTTAAGGCATCATTTCGAAGGTTGACAATGTCTGCAAAAAGTTGCTTTTCATGGCTCATAAATTTGGCGGCCATGTCGAGTAAGTTGGGAATTAAATCATAACGTTTTTTAAGTTGAACATCGACATCCGATGCGGCTTCTTTTAAGGCATTGCGCTTTTTAATCAGACCGGCATAAAGCATATATAAACCGACCAAAATCACACCGAGAACAATATAAAAAATCACCATTGTTTTATCCTTTTTTTGTTAAGCAATACATCAAGTCTATCCTGATTTGATAAACATCAGGTTAATACCTTATCTTGTGTTTAGCAAGATGTTTTTTGACTTATAAGTTTTTAATTGTTGTTGCAATCAAAGATAAATGATATAACATAAAGACAAGTCAAATTGAAAGTGGTTCAAAAATCTGATGCAGACAAATTTTTCAAGCACACTGATACCATTGATGCAATCTGTGCAGCAACAATTGCAAAAAAATCTTGAGACAGAACAAAAACTGATCGGGATGATGGCCTTGATTGCCGATTTTTTTGAAGCGGATGTGGCGACATCTTATATCTCGATTGATGACAATTATCTTGAATTTTTAGCCTCAAACACGACACTGTCCGAAGACAAAACGATGACCGTTCGCTTTGGTGAGGGAATATGCGGGCGAGCGGCCGCAAGCGGTCAAGTTTTGTCCTTAAATAAGGAAGAAAATTCGCCTTTTGCACTCGAAATTGCGGCACCTTTGATGCAATTTGAACAGGTCATCGGTGTGATGTCGCTCGGTTTTTATCAAACTAAAGTTTTGTCCGACGATGATATCGAAACCATCAAAACGATTGCAATGTTTCTGACCACGATTTTTTCGACACCGGAAATTGTACTCTATAAGCGCAAAATCGCCAAAATGCAAGGCATCAGTTTGCAAGACCGCTTCAAAGGAACCACCATTAACAAAGGTTACGGCGTCGGACTGGCCGTTGTGCACAAACGTCAGCGTGCAGTGCAAACGGTTTTTGCCATGGATATACAAAAAGAACAAGCCGTTCTGGAGCAGGCAAAAGAAAAAATGCTCGCTGACTTTGATCTCAAAATCAAAAACAATACATTGGGCACCCGCGATCATCTCGAAATTTTGGAAACGTATAAACTTTTGGCGCAGGATAAAGGTTGGTATAAAAAAATTAATGCATATATTCAAACCGGTTTGACGGCAGAAGCGGCTATTGAAAAAACATATGATGATATGCAATCGCAGTTGGCAAATGTGACGGATATTTATTTGAAAGAAAGATTGAGCGATTTGCGTGATATTTCGGATAGGTTGCGCACATATATCACCGGTCGTGATCAGTTGGCACAAAGCGGGTTGCAGGATATCATTTTGATTGCGCAAAGCATGGGGCCGGCAGATTTAACGGACTATAATCCGCGCACAATCAGGGGTTTGGTTTTGGAAGAGGGAACATCCACGATGCATGTGGCCATTGTGGCCAAAGCCTTAAATATTCCGGTTGTTACCAAAATTAAAGGCCTGTATCGCGAAATTAAGGAAGGGTCGATGATTGCCATCGACGGGCAGGGCGGCTTTGTGTATGTTAATCCCTCATTTGAGATGCAGACCGAATTTAAAAAACGCCAAAAAAAGATGATGCAATGGCGTGACGAGTTAAAACAAATCGCGCCTAAAAAGAGTCAGACGCTTGATCGCCGTAAAATCAGCCTCAATTTGAATATCGGCCTTGATTTTGATATGGAATACATTGATTTATCAAACTGTGACGGTATCGGTTTATACCGAACGGAAATTGCTTTTATGACAGCATCTCAAATGCCCAGTGTTGATGAACAGGTATCAATTTATCAAAAGTTGTTATCTAAAACTGAAGGGAAACGCGTTATATTCAGAAGTTTGGATGTCGGGTCGGATAAACTGTTGCCATATTGGGGTACCATCAAAGAAGCCAATCCGGCTATCGGTTGGCGTTCGATACGTATTACGCTTGACAGACGTGCGCTGCTCAGGGCACAGATGAAAGCGCTGCTTAAAGCGACGCAGGGGCGAGAACTCGCCGTGATGTTTCCGATGATTGCCAATTTAGAGGAGTTTTTAAGTGCCAAAGAAACACTGATGCTCGAATACCAAAAACAAAAAGAAAAAGGGCTCGGTGTGCCTTCTAAAATCAAAGTCGGTTTGATGATTGAGGTGCCGTCCGTGATTTTTGAATTGGATGAAATTTTGCCGCACGCCGATTTTATATCGGTCGGAACAAATGATTTGGCGCAGTTTATTTTTGCATCGGACAGAACAAACCCGAATTTGATGGACAGATACGATGTTTTATCGGCGCCGTTTTTGAAAGTGATGCAACAAATTTTAATTAAGGCGCAAGCGCATAATGTTTTATGCGGTGTATGCGGCGAAATGGCCTCGGTGCCGATTGAAGCGTTGGCATTAATCGGGCTCGGTTATCAGCATTTGTCATGTGCGGGATCGGCATTTGCGACGGTCAAAAAAATGGTGCGAAGCGTGCGCGCGGGGGAACTGGCCGACTATATCAATACGCTCTTAAAATCAGGCAAAAAAACACTTCGTCCACAACTTAAAGCCTATGCCAAGGATCATGGTATTGCAATTTGAGAAAAAATGTGATTTAATGTGAAAAATTCTTTTCAAATAAGGACCGAAATTGATGGAAGAAAATGAGGCCGTATCAACGGAAAAACCTGGAACAACGGCAGAAGAAGCAACGACTGTCGGAATGTACCTCAAGTATATGCGCTTGAAACAAAAAAAATCGATTGAGACAGTGTCGGAAGCATTGTGTATTCGCAGGATTTATATCAAGGCTTTGGAAGAAGATGATTTTGAAGAATTGGCACCTGTGCCGTATGGCATCGGATTTGTGCGCTCATACGCAAATTATTTGGGCTTGAATGCCGACAGAGTTGTCCAATTTTATAAACAACAGGCGTTGCCTAAAAAAGAAAAACCCGTCGTTTCGATGACGACAGAAAAAAAGACATCGGCCATTATGCCGGCAAAACGCCATATTTATATCGGATTGGCGATTTTTTTAGGCCTGTATATTGTCTGGCTGGTCATTGATATGATGCAAAGCAAACCGGCTCCCAAAGAGACTGTCCAACCGGTTGCGGAAGTGGTGGAAATTGTGCCGATGCCGGAAGATGATGAGGCGGGTGTTCCAAGCAGTGATGCAGAACAAAATACCGATTCGGAACAACAAGTGACAATCACCGAAGAAGTGTATCAAGAACCGGAGGTTATCAAACAACCTATTTTGATGCTGAAGGTTAAAGGAGAAACATGGCTTGAGGTAAAAGATGCCAATAAAGTATACTTGAGCGGTATCAAAAATAAGGGTTTTGTTTTTGAAACAGAACTGCAGGAAGGAATGGAACTGTCCATTGGTAAATATTATAACGTCGATACCTATCTTGATGGTGTCTTGACACAGATTGCCAAACCGAAAAAACAAACAAAAATCAGTTTGGATCCTTTTTTAAAACATTAGATTAAAGCAATAACGGCAAATGCAAGGCTGCACGTCAGTCTTGCATTTTGTGTGAAATACGGAGAAAATAATATGGCAAAAATGCAAAATGTACGCGGAACTTATGACTTGTACGGTGCGGCCAAACGCCGAGCAAAAAAGGTGGTCGACATCGCCTCAAAAACTGTCGAAACATACGGCTTTGAAGAAATTGAAACGCCGATTTTCGAGTTTACTGAAGTGTTCGCACGCAACTTGGGTGATACGTCGGATATTGTGACCAAAGAAATGTATACATTTTTGGATAAAGGCGGCGAAAGTTTGACATTGCGTCCCGAAGGAACGGCCGGCGTTGTGCGCTCGTTTATATCACAAGGAATGAAGCAAAATTTGCCGGTGAAACTCTACTACGCCGGTCCGATGTTTCGTTATGAACGTCCGCAAAAAGGCAGACAACGTCAGTTTACGCAATTCGGTGTTGAAATGTTCGGTGTGCCGTCTGCCCAGGCTGATGTCGAAATGATTGCAATGGCTTATACGTTTTTACAAAAACTTGGCCTTGATGATACGGTGACGGTCGAAATCAATTCGTTGGGAGACAAAGAAAGTCGGGATGCTTATCGGAGTGTATTGGTCGCATATTTGAAACAGCATATCAACGGTTTATCTGATGAAAGCAAAGAGCGTTTGGATAAAAATCCGCTTCGTATTTTGGATTCGAAAGAAGAATGCGATCGGGAAATTGTGGAAAATGCACCTTTGTATACCGACAGCTTAAATGAAACATCCAAACAATTTTTCGCACAAGTGTTGCGCGGCCTTGATGTGCTCAAAATTCCGTATCGAATCAATCATCGCCTTGTCAGAGGTTTGGATTATTACTCGCATACGGTGTTTGAATTGACAACCGATAAACTCGGCGCACAAGGAACGGTTTTGGCAGGCGGCAGATATGACGGATTGGTTGAAGAAATGGGCGGTGGCGACATCGCCGGTATCGGCTGGGCTTGCGGCGTCGAAAGACTGTCGATGCTTTTAGACAGTGATGTGCCGTTAAAGCGTCCGGTTGCCGTCATCGAATTGGGCGATGAGGCGCATGATACGGCGCTTAAAACAGCATATGAGTTGAGAACAAAAGGCTTTAAGGTAGAGTGCGCATACAGTGGCAACATCAAAAAGCGGATGGAAAAAGCTGCCAAAGCCAATGCTTATAAAGCGGTGATTTTGGGCTCTGATGAAATATCACAAGGGGTCGCAACCGTCAAAAATCTGGACGACGGCACACAAAAACAAGTGCCGTTGGCACATCTTGCGGAGGAACTCTCATGAGCGGTTTTGATGAAAAATTAAGTCAGGTCGTGGCTCGTTTCGATGAGGTGAATGCCTTGTTGGCGTCAACCTCAAACACAGATGAACTTGTCAAATTAAACAAAGAATTTTCGGCCTTGTCGGATGTGGTTACCATCATCAAAAAATATCAATTGCTCAAACAAAATATGAAAGAGGCCGAAGATATGGCGGGCGATGAAACGCTCGACAAAGAAATGCGCGATATGGCCGGTGAAGAATATTACAACTTGAAGCAACAATTGCCCGAAATGGAACAGGTCATTAAAATTGCACTGTTGCCCAAATCGGAAGATGATGAAAAAAATGCGATTTTGGAAGTGCGCGCCGGAACAGGCGGCGACGAAGCGGCACTTTTTGCGGCCGTTTTGTTTGAGATGTATCAAAGATATGCGCAAAAACAAGGTTGGAAATTTGAAATTTTGGATGCCAGTGAAAACGGCCTCGGCGGATATAAAGAGGCATCTGCCAAAATCACGGGGACGGATGTTTTTGCAAAACTCAAATTTGAATCCGGTGCTCACCGCGTGCAACGCGTGCCGGTAACCGAATCACAAGGTCGTGTGCATACGTCGGCGGCAACGGTGGCCGTTTTGCCCGAGATTGAAGAAGTGGATTTGTATATCAATCCTGCAGATCTGAAAATTGATATTTATCGTGCCTCAGGTGCCGGCGGACAGCATGTGAACAAAACCGAATCGGCCGTGCGTATCACACATATTCCGACAGGTGTTGTCGTTCAATGTCAGGATGAACGGTCGCAGTTTAAGAACAAAGAAAAAGCGATGAACCACTTGCGTGCCAAACTTTATGATATGCAAAAAGAAACGATTGATGCCAATTATTCCGAAAAACGTAAGTTGCAGGTGGGCAGCGGTGACCGCAGCGAGCGGATTCGCACCTACAATTATCCGCAAGGGCGCGTGACGGACCATCGTATCAATTTAACGCTTTATAAGTTAGATGATGTGGTATCGGGTGAGGCTTTGGGCGAAATTATTGATGCACTCGTCACCTAAGACCAGGCCGAACGTTTGGCCGAACTCGGCTGAAACCTCATCCTTTAGGGTATCAAATTAAAAAAGTTTGCGTGAAAATTGTTCATCAAGACAAAACACAACAAGGCGTTAATCAGGGCATAAATTTTGAGCGTTTGGCATAAAATGTCGTGCTTGAAAAGCGGCAGATGCTGCGGCAAAATGTCAAACAATTTGAAGACGCCTTTGATAATGAGCAGCCAAACAAACATCTGAATAAAGTAACCGCGCGATGTCAGAACGGCGCCGTATCGACAGAGCACAAACGGCAACACGGGCCACAACAATAAATGAGCAAAAATGAGCACGAGCGACAATTTGTTTAAGCGAACCAATTCGCGCTGCTGCTGTTGTTTGACGGCTTGATTTTTTTCAAGCGTTAAATCGGCTACATGCATACCGCGAATTTTTTGAGGCTCCTATTATTCTTTTTTTAAATCTTGAAGACGATGTTGAAATTTGTCTTCAACGGCACACAATCCGCAACCTTTGTTGGTAAAGTAAACATGGTCGGAATTTTTGGGACATTGTTTTTGGTGTTTTTCATTTGATAAAAACTTGAGATGTTCATACCATTCTTTGGCAGACGGGCGTTGTTGATTTTTGACAAAGGCACGATCGAAAAGTTTTAGGGTTTCGGGTGAAAAATAGGCATGTATGCTGTAAGGGTGCGGATCTTGATATTCATCCGGCCATATACCGTAAGGATAATGATATTGTTCGATTCGTGTTTGGATATCAAGCGGCGCATTGTCTTTTTTGCGCAATGTGCCGGCAAACGGGTGAATACCGTTGTTTAAAAGTTTGAAGATAATAACGGCAAGGGCAAATTTATCCTGTTCTTCCCCCATTTCTTCGGGTGATTTATTCATCCCTTCGGGGTAAATATATTCTTCACTGACATATTCTGCGGGATAGCGATTGCGCGGACCTTTAATCGAAAAACCGTCGCAGTCGTAAAGTGCGACACTCATATTATCTTTATACACCGATACATTGGCCGGTTTTAAGTCGATGATATAATGCCCGCATTGGTGCAACGCCGCAACGACGGCCGTAATGTTAAACGCTGCATCGATTCTGTCTTTGTAGCGTTCGCTTAAATGCTGTTGCTGACGCACGGCTTTTTGCATCAGATGGTCAAGTGAAACCGCGTCATCGGTATTGATAAAAGGCATCAAATATCCGACACAAAAGCCTTTTTCATCTTCCAAAAGCGCTTCCGGCCAAGCAATCTGGACATAGGTTTTGCCATGGCTTTCAATGGGCAAAATATTGGGCCTGTTTTGGAGCATGGCTTCGAGTTTTTGGCGATTGGTGCGGCTTTTGCTGCGGTTATGAAAAATCTTGGCAACCAATTCTGGATGTTTGACGCAGGCATAAATTTTGCCGGCCGCGCCGCCTTTGTTGATAAGACGGCCGAGTTGCTCAATCTCAAAATGTCCGTCGCTGAAAATGGCGTTATAAGTTTTGAGTTGTTCGGTCATCGACAGTCTATCCACATCAATGTTTTATCATCACCGCTTAAACGGCTGGCAGTCGGAGTGGCCAACGTATTTGTCAGCGCGGCTGAGGCGCGTTTGGTGTTTTTTTCGGATTTTAAGAAAGCATGTATAGGCAAAACGAAACCGTCTTTGATGGTGTGCATGTCTTTTTTGAGGGCAAATCCCGTGACACCGTCTGTCATCAAAAAGAGGCTGTCCGCTTTCGTAAACGGTGTGAAACGCAGACTGTCTTTCCAATCTTCCATCGTAAAGAAAAATGTTTCGCTCGAAAAAATACCGTTTTCGGGCTCGGAAATAACATATTGTTGAGATTTATCATTTTTAAGGGCAATCGCGGCACCGTCACCGATGTGGAAAAACAGGCCTTTTTTGCCGTCATAAACCACACCGACCACGGTTGCTGAAAAATCAATTAGGCCGCTTTCGTTTTTGGCACGATTCAGGCGGTGGCATGTCAGCATCTCACGCGTGATTTGAATGGCATCGATAATATGCTCTCGGATGCTACCTTCGGATGACATCGATAGCAGGCGACACAATGTTTCGCAGATATATTTTGCACCTAACCTTCCGTATTTGGCTGATCCGGCGCCGTCGGCAATCACGGCCACAATCTTTCGTCCCAGACGCTTATAGGCATAAAAATCTTGACACATCAACCCCTTTTGGCGGTGATAGTTGCCTGTGACGCTGACAGCGATGATACGATGTGACGGCCTATTCTTCATTCCACGCGTTGATATCCTTTAATAAATCGTCAGCGTGCGGCGCGGCTTTGGATACGCAGGAAACACTGCGGCTGAGCCACAAGAAAAATTCGGTAAATTTGAGGCCGACCAAACGTTTGGGCGTCATAATTGAAAATTTGGCCAATTTTTCAAGATTGGCACCTTGTGTGCCGATGGCATGCAAAATGACTTTTTTATTTTTTTGCGCTTCGATACATTTGGCAGCGGCTTGTTCCCAACCGTAATCGGTGGGTTCACCGTCACTGACCAAAAAAATCCACGGACGTTTGGAGGTGATACCGCACATATCATAAAGATTTTTTTGGTCTTCGATTTTCTGTAATGCGAGTTCAACCGCTTTACCGAGCGGGGTTAAACCGCCGGCTTCCATCACGGGGGC
>JAGCTK010000193.1 GCA_017963715.1 Alphaproteobacteria bacterium
GCGCATAATGCTCGTCAAACCCGCGATAGATACGACCGAACGGATACAAATTGACGGTTTTATCCGTTTTGTTTTTGACGGTATCTGTCATATGCATCAAATAATGGTCATCAATGGTGATGGTGCGCACAAATTCCAAACCTTCGCCGTTATCCCATTCCAAGATAAGAGGTTCTTGAGGTGTCAATTTGGTTGAACGTGCCTGCCAAACGGTTTCGGCATTGGGCAATTTTTGATTTTGATCCAAAGACAAAAAGCCGAATTCCGCAAAATAAGGTGTTTCAGAGCCTGCCGGCATCAAAAGTTCAACATTTTCGCTGTCGGGCTGGAGTGTTTGTTGATATTTTTTAAGTGTGGCAAAATCAAAGCGCGCCCCTTTTAACAGAATAGACGCATCCAAATCGGATGTTTCAATGCTGACACGTTCACCTTGCTTCAAAATTTCTTCAACGGGTGTTGTTTGAACACTTTGTTCTTCAATTTGTGTCGGCAATGCCACTTGCTCTGTTTTTTGAGGCGCGGCAACCTTTTGCTGAGGGGCAAAAAAGTGATTAACGCCAAAGATAATCAGAACAGATAAAATGATGGCAACATACAGATTTTTTGTTTCTTCTTTCATAACAACAATTCCTATCGGCTAAAAAATAATCTCTCTTTTAATTGAATTTTTTTTAAAACGCAAGGCTTTAAAAAAATGATGTTCATTTTATTTGACTTTTATTTGACTTTTTTGAGAAATGATGCTACTCTATTTGGCAAAGGAGAAACATTATGAAACATAAATTTTTAATGACAACGTTTTTAGCGACAACCGCTTTAGCGACAAATGCCTGGGCAGTATCATGCCCTGACGGTACGACGCTTAACACCAATTGTTGGTCATGTGGCGATAATTGCACGGCATCGTTGGTCAACGGCAAAATGACGATTTCCGGCACAGGTCCGATGACGGATTATACCTACACGAAAGAATCAAGCACGAACCGCTACACAGATGCACCGTGGTTTAGCAAGATAAGCCAAATTACAAGTGTCGAAATTGAAAGCGGCATCACAACAATCGGTTTGGGTGCTTTTCAAAAAGCAACAAATTTGACAAGTGTCAGTATCCCCAATACGGTTACAACGATTCGTGATCGCGCTTTTGAATCAACAGGTGTTGTCCATATGACACTTCCGGATTCTGTACAAAACATTGATTATGGCGCCTTTTATATGGCCTCATCATTACAGAGCATTAATATTCCGAGCGGGGCAGTGTTGGGAGATTGGGTGTTTGAAAAAGCAACTTCCTTGTCGGACATAACATTGCCAATGGATACGACTGTTGGCAGAGGCGCGTTCAAACATACTGCCATTACGAGTCTTGACATGCCGGCAAATATGACTTTGGGTGTGGCTGATTTTGATAGCGATCCGATTAAACATGTCACATTACCGGAAGGGTTGGTGAAAATACCTGAAGGACTTTTTGCAGTGTCAGATTTAGAAACCGTTGTCATTCCATCTTCAGTTAAAGAAATTGATAAAAAGGCTTTTAATGCTTGTGAGAATTTACAAAGCGTGACTTTACCAGACGGATTGGAAAGCATCGGATATTGGGCATTTCGTTTAACACCGATTACGGAAATTACCATTCCTGATACTGTCAAATTTATTGCCGATGAAGCGTTTAACCACTGTATGAACTTAACAAGCGTCACATTTTCACCGACAGACGATTTGGTGATTGAACCCGATGCCTTTCATGATCTTCAGTCAAAGATTTCGTCAGGTCAAATCACATTTAATTGTGCAGGCGATATTGAAAAATGCCGAGCCAAATTGAGAGCGGCCGGCTATAATACTTGCACCATTGCGCAGGCTGCCTATGACATCAAGGATGAAAACGGCAAAAAAATCAGACACATGAATGCCGACGGCACATACTATGATTACCCCGACGAAGTGGCCGGTGGCTTCGGTGGTATAAGCAGCAGCCTCGGTAAAATGTGGAGCGCACCGGCTTCGGGAGGTCAGCATCCTTATGATGCAGATTCACTTTCGTTGCAGCTGTTTTAAGGAGTACACCGATGTTATTACATACCTCGCAAAAAGGTCGCTCAATGGTCGAAATGTTGGGCGTTTTTGCAATTGTTGCGGCGATATCCGTAGGCGGCTTAGCAGGTTTTGGCAAAGCCATGTATCAATATGAATTCAGCAAAACGGTTGATATCACAATTGAGGCTTTGAATGACTTGGCATTTTTTACGGGAGGACACAACAAAAACAAAGGCACCTATGTCGCAACAACCTCTAACATGGCCGAAACAGCCCGTGCAACAGGCTTGATGAGCGGATGCAAACCGACAACATCTCAGATTGCAAACGGATACAGTGTTTGTCAGGCACCTTTGGGTGAAATTTATCCTCGCTTTTTTGTGACCACTGATGATGATGACAGATATTACACTGCTATGCTTTATGTGACCTTGCTCAAAAGTTTACAGACGAGTTGTATCAAGTTTTTGACCAGAAATTGGGAGCAAAGCGTGCCGAAAAAGTTTTGGCAACGCGGCAGAATGTGGGTTGTTTCCAATAAAGGCGGTCAGACGGTATACAGCGGCGAAAGTTTCGGTATTTCCGTCAGCGATGCCACAACTGCTTGCAATAATGTCTGCGGTGATGACGCAGTGTATTGTTCCATTGTGTTTGACTTTAGCGGTTATACCAATTAATCAGACCGAATAAGAGTTTTTGCAAGAACAGTCAAAAAAAGACTTTACTTATGTTTTTGTTTGCTCTATTTTGGGCAAAAATAAATTTGATATCGGATAATAACAATGACAGCGACCTTAAAACAAATTCGCACAACTTTTTTGGATTATTTCAAAAATAACGGACACACCATTGTGCCGTCTTCATCTTTGGTGCCGGATAATGATCCGACCTTGATGTTTACCAATTCGGGCATGGTGCAATTCAAAAATATTTTTACCGGCAACGAAACGCGTCCGTACACAAGGGCGGCAACGGCCCAAAAATCGGTGCGCGCCGGCGGCAAGCATAATGATTTGGACAGTGTCGGCTATGATGTGCGTCACCACACGTTTTTTGAAATGCTCGGCAATTTTTCGTTCGGCGATTATTTTAAGGAAGAAGCCATCTCTTATGCGTGGGAACTGATTACCAAAGAATTCGGTATCCCGAAAGATAAATTGGCCGTTACGGTGTTCCATACCGATGATGTGGCCTATGATTTGTGGCGCAAAATATCGGGTTTGCCTGATGACCGCATTATCCGAATCGCGACTAAAGATAATTTTTGGCAGATGGGTGATACAGGTCCGTGCGGCTATTGCTCGGAGATTTTTTATGACCACGGGCCCGAAGTTTTCGGTGATTTGCCAGGTACAAAAGACGAGGATGGCGACCGCTGGATAGAGATTTGGAATTTGGTGTTTGATGAATTTGAAGATTTGCCCTCGGGTGAACGCATCAATCTTAAAAAAAGATGCATTGATACAGGTATGGGCTTAGAGCGTATCACGGCCATTTTGCAGGGTGTTCATTCAAATTATGAAATTGATTTGTTTCAAAATTTAATTACGGATTTGTGCACTTTGGCCGGTACGGATAAAGGCAACAAAGCCTTGACATCATCATATAACGTGATTACCGACCACTTGCGTTCAACCGCCTTTTTGATTGCGGACGGCGTTTTACCCTCAAACGAAGGCCGCGGTTATGTGCTTCGCCGAATTATGCGTCGGGCGATGCGTCATCTTTATATGTTAGGTGTATATGAACCGCTTTTATATAAACTTTTGCCATCACTTCAGCGTGAAATGGGCGAAGCCTATCCGGAACTCAAACGTTATCATGCATTGATTGCCGAAACGATTAAAGCCGAAGAAATGCGCTTTGGTAAAACATTGTCTACAGGTATGAAACTCCTTGATGAACAAACGGCCGGTTTGGGTGCCGGATCCGTTTTAAGCGGGCAGACAGCCTTCAAACTCTATGATACATATGGTTTTCCGCTTGATTTAACGCAAGATGCCTTGAAACTCAAAAATATTGAAGTTGATGTTGAAGGTTTTAACAAAGCAATGGAAGAACAAAAGCAAAAAGCGCGTCAAAACTGGGCAGGCTCGGGCGATGAAGGCACTGAAAAAGTGTGGTTTGAACTTTCGGACAAACTCGGTGCGACAGACTTTTTGGGCTATAAAACCTTAAAGGCAGATTGTGCGATTACGGCGCTTGTCAAAGACGGTGTGTCGGTCGATAAAGTAGATTCGGGTGAATTTTATTTGGTTGCCAACCAAACACCCTTTTACGGCGAATGCGGCGGCCAGGTCGGCGATACGGGAACTATCAAAGGCCAAGATTTTGAAATTGAGGTGATTGATGCCAAACGCAAATTGGATGATATTTTTGTGCATGTTTGCAAACTTATCAAAGGCACAGTCAAAGTTGGCGATGTAGCCTCGTTTGCCGTTGATGAAAAACGTCGCAAACAAATTTGTGCCAATCACTCGGTGACACACTTGGTACATAAGGCTTTGCGAACCATTTTGGGCGAACATGTGGCACAAAAGGGATCACTTGTGGCACCGGAGCGCATGCGGTTTGATATTTCGCACCCCAAGCAAATCACGGCCGAAGAAATTCGCAAGGTGGAAGACATGGTCAACAACTCAATCAGAGAAAACTACCACGTGAGTACCGTTTTGATGAACAAAGAAGATGCGGTCAATTCGGGCGCTATGGCTTTGTTTGGTGAAAAATACGGTGATGAAGTGCGTGTGGTGAAAATGGAGAAAAACGGCCTTATTTACAGCGAAGAACTTTGCGGCGGAACGCACGTTTGTGACACCGGCGACATCGGCTATTTTCATATTTTATCCGAATCAGCCATCGGGGCGGGGTTGCGTCGTTTGGAATGTGTGACGGGTGCGGCGGCCGAAGATTTTGTACATCGTCTGGAAGATAAACTGCACCATATTTCAAGTATGCTCAA
>JAGCTK010000194.1 GCA_017963715.1 Alphaproteobacteria bacterium
ATTGCCGACGCGGTAGTCCCAATCACTCATTTCACCGGTTCCGCTGATTTCCAAATGCCCATCGTCATATAAATCATAATGACAATCCGCATCAGTTGCGCCGCATGAGCCGCTTTGTGCAATGTTTCCCTCATAAGCTTGACCATAAAAAGGTAAAGTCATCAGCCCAAAAATAAAAACCCATTTTCTCATAACATTTTCTCCTTATTCTTTGCCGTCATCCTGAACTTGTTTCAGGATCTCTAAGATGTTGAAACAAGTTCAACATGACGTGTTGTTAACGTCATTAAAAACCAAAACCGCGCCTTTTCACAGTGCGGACGGGGTAGTTAGAAAATCATATGATACGAAATGACCCGATGACCTTTAGAATAAAATCCTTGTACATCTCTCATCGGTACCCCGACCAAATCTCGGGGATAATCGTTTTTCCAAAAAGAAAAACACCATAAAAACAGTGTATCCATCACTGCGTATCATCTGAGCTTTCTAACAGCTCCGCGCCCATTCTAAGGCACTCGGACGTGGAATTTATATCACGACCTATTGGTATTTTGTCAGATTATTTTAAAAGAGTCAATAAAATTGTTAAATTCCATTTTTCATTTTATTATTACCTAAAAACTTGTGAATTATAAGATGCGAACGCAAAAAATTTGTTGCATCTTTGCGGCAAATACCTTAAAAGAAAGAAAAGGTTAATGTTTTATTATACGGAGTATACTCATGTTCTCAAAGTTGATGGGACTTTTTTCGGCCGATATGGCCATTGACTTAGGTACGGCCAACACACTCGTTTATGTCAGAGGGCGAGGAATTGCCTTGAATGAACCGTCGGTTGTGGCAATCAAAGAAGAACGCGGCAAAAAACAGGTTTTGGCCGTCGGCAACGATGCCAAACAAATGCTCGGAAAAACACCCGGTAATATTGAAGCGATTCGTCCGTTAAAAGACGGTGTGATTGCCGACTTTGAAATTGCCGAGGAAATGATCAAATCATTTATCAAAAAAGTCCATAATCGCAGCACTTTCGCAACACCATTGATTATCATCTGCGTGCCGTCCGGTTCTACAGCCGTTGAGCAACGTGCCATTCAAGAATCGGCAGAAGCGGCCGGTGCACGCAAAGTGTGGCTTATTCCCGAACCGATGGCGGCCGCAATCGGTGCCGGTCTGCCCGTGACGGAACCGACAGGTTCTATGGTGGTTGATATCGGTGGCGGAACGACCGAAGTGGCCGTGTTGTCTTTGGGCGGTATTGTGTATGCCAAATCGGTGCGTGTCGGCGGTGACAAAATGGATGCGGCGATTGTGTCTTATATTCGCCGGAATATGAATTTGCTGGTCGGCGAAAGCAGTGCGGAACGGATCAAAAAGAAAATCGGCTCAGCTTGTCCGCCGGTTAAAGGTGAGGGTGAGACAATCGAGATTAAAGGTCGCGATTTGTTAAACGGTATTCCGAAGGAAATTACGGTCTCTGAACGTCAAATTGCCGAGGCATTGTCCGAACCGGTTGCTCAGATTGTGGAATCGGTCAAGGTTGCGCTTGAAAATACCGCGCCGGAATTGGCAGCCGATATTGTGGATAAAGGTATTGTTTTGACAGGCGGCGGTGCTTTGCTCAGAAACTTGGATCAGGTGTTGCGTGAAGCAACGGGATTGCCCGTTTCGGTTGCCGAAGAACCGCTTGCTTGTGTGGCAAGAGGAACAGGGTGCGCTTTGGATGATATGCAAAAATTCAAAGGTGTGTTATCCTCGATGTACTAAAAAACGGGTGCGGATCTTTGGTTTGGGAATGATAAGATGAAACGTCGCCGCGTTCTGTTTATACATCTGAGCCAATCGCGTGTCTTTTTGCAAAAAATTGCGGTATTGGTATGTTTGTTGTTTGCTTTGGTGTTGATGACATTGAGCAAAGTGGAACATCCGTTTGTTTTAAGACTAAAACAAAATCTTTCGACGATAATCAATCCGATTGTCAATATCGTCAGATTACCCTCAGACGGCGTGTATTATGTGTATACAAGCACACATCGTCTGATTGATGCATGCTCTGAAAACAAAGCATTAACCCTCGAAAATGAGCGGTTGCGCCTTGTCGAACAACAAAACAGAATCCTTAAAATCGAAAATAAGTTTCTATCAGATATGCTTAACTATATGCCGTTTGAAGATGTTCAGTTTGTGACGGCAAAAGTCATTGCACTTAAAAACGACGGGTTTGTGCGTATGTTGACGGTGTATGTCGGTCAAAAGAACCTTGTCAAAAAAGGGCAGGTTGTTTTGCATCGCAATAATGTCATCGGACGTATCGATTCGGTTGATGGTGCTTACGCGCAAGTTTTATTGCTGAGCGATATCAGTTCGAAAATCCCAGTGATGATTGAGCGCACGCAAACACGAGGCATATTGTCCGGCAATAATACGGGAACTTTAAATTTGTTGTATCCCTCATCAGACTTTAATGAGCCGCTTATGATAGGGGATAAGGTTATCACATCGGGTGTCGGCGGTATTTTTCCGTCGGGACTGACGGTCGGGCGCATCATTGATGTTTCAACGCATGAAATCAAAGTTGAGGCGGTTGAAAGTTTGGATTCGTTAGAGTTTGTATACATTGTCGATTATCATCTTGAGACCCCGCAAGACGGTGCGGAGACAACGCCGTGAAAGAAACCTTCAAAGAAAATCTGATTGCATATATCAAAGCGTGTGTTCCGTTTTTGAGTTCGGTGATATGGCTGTTGTTGATGATGATGCCGTTGCATGTTCCGCTTTTTCAAATGATTAAACCGGACGTCGTTTTGGCCTGCATTTATTTTTGGATATTGTGTTTTGATCATTCTATGGGTGTTATATCGGTGGTGTTGCTGGGCCTGCTCTGTGATATGTTCGGCAACGTTGTATTGGGCACACATATGGCGGTTTTTATTGTGGTTTATGTTGCAACCAAAGGTTATGCATTGTGGTTTAATGCAAAGCCTTTTATTGTAAACTGGTTGGGATTTGCTTTGATTTGTGTCGGTGCTTTGATGATGAAATGGGCAATTTTATCGATTTATCATCATCGTTTACTGCCGATTTTATATATTGCGATAAATTGTGTGTCGACTGTTTTGTTGTATCCTTTGATTGCCAAAGTCAATTTATGGGTATACAATAGATATTTACTGGATGATGAGGCCATACATGAACAGGGATAATGACAAAGGCAAAATTTTGTTGTATCGCACGCTTTATGTTGCCGGATTCAGTATGATTGCGCTTGTCTGTTTGATGGTCCGTTTGTATGATTTGCAGATTTTGGAAGGTGAAAAATATAAGACCTTATCAGACGAAAATCGAATTTCGACTCGCATTTTGGTGCCGCCGCGCGGCAAAATTTATGACCGAAACGATGTATTGCTTGCCACCAATCAACAAAACTTTCAGGCTTTAATTATTGCCGAACAAACACCTGATGTCGCCAAAACGGTTGACAGTGTTGCCAAACTGATAGATTTGAACGATATTCAAAAACAAAAAATATTGTCGGATGTTGCGCATAATCGGCCCTTTATGCCCGTCAAACTCAAAGATAATCTCTCGTTTGAAGATATGGCCTTATTACAATTAAATGCGCCTGATTTGCCGGGCGTTGTGATAGATGAAGGTATCAATCGGGTGTATCCTTTGGGACATTATACGGCGCATTTTTTAGGGTATGTCGGCGCGGTCAGTGATCAAGATGTGTTATCGGATCCGCTCTTATCCGTGCCGGGCTTCAAAGTCGGCAAATACGGATTGGAAAAGGTTTTTGAGTCTCGGTTGCGCGGCAAAAGCGGAAGTCTCAAATTAGAAGTCAATGCGTTCGGCCGTGTGATGAAAGAAATTGACAGGCAAAACGGTATTGAGGGACAGATGGTTCATTTGACGATTGATTCGAGATTGCAAAAAATTGCTCAAGATGCATTTGGAGATCAAAGCGGTGCGGCCGTTGCGCTTGATGTTCACAGCGGTGAAATTTTGGCTTTTGTCTCGGTGCCGTCATTTGATCCGAATTTGTTTACAACCGGTGTTCCGGTCAATATTTGGCAAGATTTGCTTTCAAATGAGAGAAAGCCGCTGAACAACAAAGTTGTTTCCGAGCACTATTCTCCGGGTTCAACATTCAAAATTGTTGTGGCATTGGCCGCTTTGGAAGCCGGTGTGATTGATAAAAACACACGTTTTCATTGCAGCGGGGTGATGACATTCGGTAACCACAAATTCCACTGTTGGAAGCACAGCGGGCCCGGATGGTTGAACGTCGTTGAGGCTTTGAAACATTCATGTGATATTTTCTTTTATGAAACAGCCTTAAAAGTGGGTATTGAAAAAATTGCCGAAATGGCACATATTTTGGGGTTTGAAGACGATTATCACCTCGGGTTTGCCAATATGCAAAAAGGGGTGATACCTACCAAAGCATGGAAAGAACAAAGATTCAAAAGCAAATGGCAACAAGGTGAAACGGTGATTGCCGGTATCGGACAGGGTTATGTTTTGGTCACGCCTTTACAGTTGGCGGTCAGTTTGGCCCGTGTGATCAACGGCGGGTATGAGGTCGTGCCGACTTTTGAAAAATTGTCATTAAAACAGAAAAGCAAAATCGTTAAATTGCCTATCAGCGCAGAAAACTTGGAAATTGTCAAACAAGGCCTTTATGAAGTGGTCAACGGCGAAGGCGGTACGGCCAGACGCGCGGCGTTTAATATAGACGGTGCCAGAATGGGCGGTAAAACAGGCACAACGCAGGTGAGGCGTATCACATTACACGAACGCAAAACAGGTATTGTGCGCGATGAAGATTTGGATTGGCGGCTTCGTAATCATGCGCTGTTTGTCGGCTATGCCCCTCATGACAAGCCCAAATATGCCGTGGCGGTTGTGGTTGAACACGGCTCAAGCGGCTCTGGTGTGGCGGCGCCGATTGCATCCAAAATTTTGCGTGCGGCGATTGAACTCGGGATATAAGGACACAACAATGTATTATTCGAATTTTAATCGGGAACTGACACTTAAAGAAAAATTTTTGAGCATTCGTTTTTCGTATATTTTCTGTATTGTGTTGTTGATGATTGTGGGCATTTTGATGCTTTATTCGGCAGCGGGCGGCTCTATGACACCGTGGGCCAAAAATCAGTTGTTGCGGTGTATTATTGCATTTGGTTTGATGTTTGTCTTTGCCTTTGTTGATGTTAAGGTATATCTCAAATATTCTTATTTGGCTTATTTTGCGGTTTTGGTGCTGCTGATTGCGGTTGAGGCATTCGGACACGTCGGGATGGGCGCTCAACGCTGGATTGATTTGAAAATATTAAAGTTGCAACCCTCCGAATTGATGAAAATCAGTATGGTGCTGTTTTTGGCCAAATATTTTCACAGTTCAACACTCGGCGAAATTCGAAGTATCCGCGGCTTAATCGCGCCCGTGTTGATGACATTGTTTCCGGCGGCTTTGATTGTGTTAGAGCCCGATTTAGGTACGGCATTGATGTTGCTTTTGACAAGCATGGTTATCTTTTTTTGTGTGGGTGTTGAAATTTGGAAGTTTTTGCTCTTGGGCGGGGTGTCTTTGGCCGCGATGCCTGTGGCATGGCACTTTTTGCATGATTATCAAAAAAACAGGGTGTTGACGTTTTTGAACCCCGAACGCGATCCATTAGGTAGCGGTTATCATATCATTCAGTCAAAAATTGCGCTCGGCTCGGGTGGCGTGTTAGGTAAAGGCTTTTTGCACGGCACACAAAGTCACTTAAATTTTTTGCCCGAAAAGCATACCGACTTTATTTTTACAATGTTGTCCGAAGAATTCGGTTTTTTCGGCGGCATGCTGGTGATTTTGCTTAATTTGATGATTGTTTGGTACGGCTTTATGTTTGCATACCGTATCACAAGTTATTACGGCAAATTGGTGGTTATCGGTCTCAATACCAATTATTTGCTTTATGTGTTGATTAATATTGCGATGGTGTTGGGTTTGGTGCCGGTTGTCGGCGTGCCTTTGCCGCTGATTTCGTATGGCGGCACGGTGATGCTGTCGGTGATGGTCAGTTTCGGTATCATTTTATCGATGGATATCAATCGGCACGTCAATTTAGGCCGCCAATCCGTGCATGAAGATTAAGTAAATCTTTTAGGCAGATTGAAAGCAAAAATTTTTCCCTTATATCAACATGACAAAGGGGAAAATAATGAAAAAAGCCGCATTTTTAGTGATTTTGAGTTTGTTGCTTTTGGCGTGTGCGTATAACAATTACGGCCAAAAATTGCAGCAATACATCGGGCAAACCGAACAATCGTTGATTGAAAATTTCGGCAAGCCTAACGGGCAAACAATCATCTCAAATGAAAAGGTTATGTTGACGTATGTCAAATGGCGCAATACATATATGCCGATGGAATATTTTTATGATACGCCGGGCTTTGGTGCGGATGATATTGTCTATGATCCGTTTTTTGATGAATACACGTTTATGCCGACATCGGTCGTTGTTGACAGTATGGTCGAAGGTATTTGTCAAACATCATTTGTTATCACAAACGGTGTTGTGACTTCCTATCGTTATCAAGGTGATGCCTGCAACTGATGCTTATTTACCGCCGCGCTGTTCACGCATCTTAAGAAGCATCATATTCCGTACTTTTTGCGTTTGATCAGATACTTGCTGATTTTGCATCTGAGCGGCTTCTTGC
>JAGCTK010000195.1 GCA_017963715.1 Alphaproteobacteria bacterium
GCGGCAAAAATATATTGCAAATCGGCCTCTTTGGTGACGGGATGCGGCGGTGTGCCGACGGCCAAAAATACGACATCAGCACCTAAAATACCGTCCTTCATGGATGAGGTAAACTGAATTTTGCCTGTTTGGCGATGCTTGTCCAATAAATCAGCGAGCCCTTCTTCATATAAGGTCGTTTGTCCGTGTTTGAGCGCATTGATTTTGGCGGTGTCTTGATCAATACAGATAACATCATGTCCGAGTTCTGCCAAACCGATTCCTGTCGGCAGTCCGACATATCCCGTACCGATAATACTGATTTTCATTTTAAGGCCTTTCACAGAAATTACGTTTTTTTGCTAATCAAAGTTGAGCGGAGATGTGACAAGCATTGAGCCGAAAGGATACAATTTTTGCTGTAAAACATCCGCGTTTTTAATGACGGCGATCACATCTTTTTTGTTGGTGCGATAAAGGGCGAAAAGTGTCTGCACGGCCTCATTCTGACGTTCGCGCCATTTAGGTGCTAAAAGGCGCATTGTTTGTTCGGCCATACCGATTTTGAGGGCTCTGACAGCGGCGATTTTATCTCCGGATGTGACAGTCATACGATAGGCTTTGATGGTTTTATCACATGTCCATGCCCAAGTTTTGAGATTGAAACCCTGTTTGGCAATATCTTTTAAGAATTCCGTTTCCATGCCGGCCCATTTGATTTTTAAGGCAAGACGCTGACACGGGTTGACCATGTCTTTTAAGGTGTTGCTGTGAAGCGCCGTACCGTTTTTGGCCTCATAATAGTTGATCAGCGATTCAATCGATATTAAACGACTTTTGTTTTTAAGTGTTGCAAAGGCCAAAACACTGTCAAGCGTGTTGATAAATGCCTTAACGTCAGCAGATGTCAACGGAGATGTTTTTGTGATTTTTAAGGTGCGTATTTCATCGGCAATCAGTTTCGGCCCGTCGCCGCTCGAGGCACCGATACCGTTTTCTTCGACTTGTTTAAAAATATTGCGATAAAAATCGTTTTGATATTTAACGGGGGGCAATTTTGCCGGCCTGATGCGCGGTTTTTCCATTGCTTCGCGATTTTGCGGCCACATTTCGGGCATCAGCAAAATATAAAGCGAGGGTGATAAAAATTCCAAATCTTCGATATGCTGCAGGCGCGGGGCAATGCGCTCGGGAAATTTGTTTTTTGTTTCTTTAATGCCGGGCAGGTTGAGAATCTTTTCGGAAATATTGGGCGATGCGTGCAAAAAAGGGCCAATGTACGGATAAGTTTCTTTGGGTAGGCTCACAATCATATCAAAAAGGTCATCTTCGCCATAAGCTTTGATGCGTTTTTCGCTTAAGCCGTAAGAGGTAATCACGTTGCGCCAAACGGGATCAAAGGCGCGGCCGAGTTCATAACTCAAAACATAGCGCGGCTCATAACTTTGGGTTTGAAAATTAAATTCTTTGATAAGGGGTTTTAAATCGGGAACGGGGGCATCCAAATCGACGTCGAAATATTGCGATAAATCGGTCAAAATCGGTTCGTTTGATTGAGCAAATACGCCCTGACCGGTCAATAAACAAAGCAAAAAAATGGCAACGATTTTTTTCATAATTCATCCTTATATTTTTTTATAAGGTAACATATTTAAATCAAAAAAAAAGTGATATTTTAAAAAAATTAATACTGGACTTCTTAAAATTCTTACATTAAAGTAGGCTCAATTTTCGGATATATTTTTTTATAAGGACAGATACGATGGCTTGGACAACTGAAATGGTAGAGCATTTGACACAACTTTGGATGGAGGGTATGACAACCAATGATATCGCCAGAGAACTCGGTATGTCAAAAAATTCTGTTGTCGGTAAGGTGCATCGTCTCAATTTGATGTCACGCCCGTCACCGATTAAGAAAAAAGAAGATGAACAGATTTTGTCGGCCGATACTCCGGAAACCACGGAAAATGTTGTGGAAAACGAAGAAGAAGTTGTCGAGGTCGCGGCACCGACAAAAGTGTTTCAGACACATCAAACAGCAGCAAAAGACGAGCCCGAAAAAACGTGTATCAAGTTGAGCGAACTTGACAATCATACGTGCCGTTGGCCGATCGGTGATCCGAAGGACGAAGATTTTTGTTTTTGCGGCAAAAGAGTGCGTGCCGGTCAAACATATTGTGACGAGCATGCGGCGATTGCCTACGTCAGACCGGTCAAAAAATAATATTATGGTGGCATTCGGCCGGCAAAAAGATTATATTTTTTATCAGGAAACACGCTGATGTCTGATATAAAACGCGGCCTTGAAGTCTTAAAATCAAATGTTAAAACGGCGCCGGAAAAGCCCGGTGTTTATCGTATGATATCGGCAAGCGGCGAAGTGCTCTATGTCGGTAAGGCCAAAAACATCAAAAAACGTATTGTCTGGTATACCAAATTTGACAAGTTGCCGACGCGCCTCAAGCAGATGGTGGCGCTTGTCGATAAAATGGAATTTATCATCACCGAAAATGAAGCGGCCGCGCTTTTGAGCGAAAACGAGTTGATTAAACGTTATCACCCGAGATTTAATATTTTGCTCAAAGATGACAAGTCTTTTCCGTATTTAAGTTTGGATATGCGCGAAGAATATCCGATACTCAAAAAATATCGCGGCAAAAAAACGGCCGGTGTCAAATATTTCGGTCCGTTTGCCAATGTAACGGCGCTTGATAACGTGACGGATTTTATCCAAAAAGTGTTTCGGCTGCGTACGTGTCGCAATACGGTGTTTAAAAATCGTTCGCATCCGTGCTTGTTATACCAAATCAAACGATGCTCGGGGCCGTGCACCGAGATGATTTCAAAAGAAGATTATCAAAAATCCGTGCAACAGGTCATCACATTTTTAGAGGGTAAAAATACATCGCTTCAAGAAGATTTGTCGCAAAAAATGATGGAAGCAAGCGATAAACTTGATTTTGAAACGGCGCTTGTTTTGCGCGAACAAATCAAGACATTAAGCGCTGTGTCAGGCAACAAAAAAACCGCCTATGATACACTTTTTTCAACAGATGTTATCGGCTTTTATCAGCAGCAGGGTTTGGCCGTGATTGAAGTGTTTTTCTATCGGCATTGTCAAAATTATGGCAATGTGCCGTTTTTCTTCAAAGAAACGCAAGACACACCGGGTAGCGAAATTTTGGATGCGTTTATATCTGATTTTTATGTAACGCATGATGTTCCCAAAGAAATTTATGTGCCGTTTTTGTGGGATAATACGCCTTTTTTGGAACAGGCACTTCAAACGCAAATCAAAAGTTTTCAAAAAGGGGAAAAGGCAAAACTTTTGGCCGATGCGAGCGTCAATGCGCAAGCGGCGCTTGAGAGATATTTCAGCCAACATACCGGTATCATGCAAAATCTAAGCGAAATGGCCGAAGTTTTTCACCTTAAAAAAATTCCGGAACGTATCGAAATTTATGACAACTCACACAATCAGGGATCATACGCCGTGGGGGCAATGGTGGTGGCAACGCGAGACGGATTTGATAAAAAATCATATCGAACTTTTAATATCAAAAACACGGCATGCGCCAATGATGACTTCGGGATGATGAAGGAAGTTTTAAAGCGTCGGTTTGACCGTTTGAGTGAAGAAAACAAACCTGATGTGATTTTAATTGACGGTGGCGAAGGGCAGTTGAGCGCAGTGCACGAGGCTCTGAAAGATTATGATTTGTCGGATATTGCCGTGATTGCGATTTCAAAAGGGCCGGAGAGAAACGCCGGTAAAGAATTATATCATCAGTTAGGTAAACCCGCCTTTGCCCTTGAGTATCGTTCAAGCCTTGCGTTTTATATGCAGACATTGCGTGATGAGGCACATCGTTTTGCCATCGGAACACATCGCAAAAAACGCGCCAAATCAATCTACCGGTCGGCACTTGATGATATTGAGGGAATCGGTGCCAAACGTAAGAAAGATTTGCTCTTATTTTTCGGTTCGGTTGAAGAAATCAAGTCGGCCACACTCAAAAATTTGCAAAAAGTCGACGGTGTCAGCAAAAAAACGGCTGAAAAAATATATAAATACTTTCACAAATGATTTTTTTGAGTTATCTTAAAGAAAAATTTGATTTTTTATTTTTTTTCAAAAGGATGATGATATGTATAATTTACCCAATTTGTTGACCATTTCGAGAATTGTTGTTATCCCCGTCATTTTTTTGACGCTGTATATCGACTCGTTTATTTGGCAAATGTTTACGGCCACGCTGTTTGTGCTGGCCTCGGTGACGGATTATTTTGACGGTTATTTGGCCAGAAGCCGCAATCAGACATCGGCATTTGGCCGTCTGCTTGATCCGATAGCGGATAAACTGCTTGTTTCGTCGGCGTTGGTGCTGATTTTGGCTAAGCCTGAGATGGTGTCATTTAAAATCAGTTATATTCCGGCCTTTATCATTTTGTGCCGCGAAATTTTGGTGTCCGGTTTGCGCGAATTTTTGCGTGAAGTCAATGTCGGTTTGCCGGTGACGCGTTTGGCCAAATGGAAAACGACATTTCAGATGACCGCCCTTGCAATGATGATGTTCAACGGTTTGTGGCATTGGAACGGTATCGGTGAATTTTTGCTTTGGATTGCGGGGGCTTTGACATTTATTACGGGGTATCAATATTTTGAAAAAAGCCTTGATTACATCAAAGCATCCGAAAAGGCTTCGACCATTGAGGCAAAAGCCGTTGTCAAAGAAATCAAGGTGACAAAAAAAGCTGTTCAAAAAGAACCTAAAAAAGTGCCTGAAAAAGAAACAAAAACAAAGCAAAAAAGAGCAAAAAAAGCCTCAACGAAAAAGAAAAAAGCAACCAAAAAATAAATGGAACAAGACAAGAAGCACATATTGGTCGTCGATGATGATATCGGCATTCGAACACTGCTCGGGCGATTTTTGGCCGAGCAGGGTTTTGTGGCATCGCTTGCTAAAGATGCCAAAGAAGCGATGATGTTCTTAAATCAATACAAATTTGATTTGCTTGTTTTAGATGTGATGATGCCGGGAATGAACGGTTTTGAACTGTTAAAAGACGTCCGTGCCGAAAACAATGTGCCCGTTTTGATGTTGACGGCGATGGGCGAAACGGAAAATCGGATTTTCGGGTTGACCACGGGTGCGGACGATTATTTGCCGAAACCTTTTGATACAACGGAATTGATTTTAAGAATCAAAAATATCTTAAAACGCGTGCCGACCGTGCCGGTTGCAACGGATGTTTTAAATTTTGGTTCGTGCTTTTATGATATGCACACCAAAGAACTCAAAAATCAAGATGGCGAAGTGATACATTTAACCAATATTGAACAGCAGTTGTTGTCTGTTTTGGGTCACAAGTCCGGACAGGTTTTTACGCGTGAAAAATTGGCCGAACTGTTGGGCGGGGATAACAATTTGCGCTCGATTGACGTTCAGATGACACGCCTTCGGAAAAAAATCGAAAAAGATTCTAAAAATCCGCGCTATTTACAGACAGTTCGCGGCAAGGGATATGTTTTGTTGCCGAAATGAGATAAAAAATGCATATCACATTGCCCGACATGATGGATAGAAATTTGCAGTCATTGAAATTTAAGATGCTGCCGAAGACATTGTTTTTTAGAACAATGCTGTTGGTGTTTGTGCCGTTGATTGTGGTGCAAATCGTTTCTATTATCGCATATTTTAACGGTAGTTGGGCAAAAATCGGCAAAAGATTGTCGGATAATTTGGCCGCGAATATGGCCTTTGTGGTGACGATGGCCGAACAAAATCCAGGGCATTTTGACGAGGTTCAGGTGTTAGCGCAACAATTTTATGAATTGAAGGTTGATTATTCGCACAATGATGAAAAATACAAGGTTTTAGATGATGCGCGCAACGATAAAATGGTGACCGGCTTTTTGGAAACTTCGATGCAACAAAAATTTCCGAATGCCAAGACGCAACTTTATCTTCAAAGCAAGAAAAAACTTGTGGCGTTGGTGGATACTAAAGACGGTCTGTATCGCTTTGAAACATCAACCAAAAATATTTTTAACTCGTCGATTTTCGGTTTTATTGCGTGGATGATCGGCACATCTTTGCTGTTGTTTGTGGTGTCGACGCTGTTTTTGCGGGTGCAGGCGCGCTCGATTCGTCAACTGGCGGAAGCGGCCGAAAATTTCGGTAAAGGTGTGGATGTGTCGTTTAAGCCTTACGGATCATCCGAAGTGCGCACGGCCGGTGTGGCGTTTAACAAAATGAAAGAGCGTATCAAACGTCAAATGTCCGAAAGAGTGCAAATGTTGGCCGGTGTCTCGCATGATCTCAAGACCCCGTTGACGCGTATGAAGTTGCGGCTTGCGATGCAAAAGCAAGATGAAGATAATCAGGCATTTTTGGAAGATGTGGTTGAAATGCAACAAATGCTTGAGGGCTATTTGGCCTTTGCACGCGGTGAAGGCAGTGAAGAAAATACGACATTTGATTTTGATTTTTTGGTTAAAAGTATTGTTGAAAAATTTACGGCCTTGGCGCACCATATTGAATATACATCCACGGGCGAAGTGATGATGACGGGGCGTCAACAGGCTTTAACACGCGCGGTGACAAACATTATTTCCAATGCATGCCATTATGCCACAAATGTCAAAGTCTCGCTCAATACGTTGAGCAACCGTTTGGAACTTGATGTGGAAGATGACGGTCCGGGTATTCCGGAAGACAAAAGGGAAGATGTGTTTAAGGCTTTTTACCGCTTGGAAGAATCGCGCAACAAACAAACGGGCGGTGTCGGACTCGGGCTGTCGATTGCCCGCGATGTTGTCCGCACGCATGGCGGAACGATTAAACTGTCTGACAGCACACTCGGCGGTCTTAAAGTCGAAATCAGATTACCGCTTTAAGAAACTCCCAAAAAATATATCAAAAATTTTCTGTTGACATTCGGACAAAATAGACGTAAATTTGCACCTGCATTTTTATACATTTGTTTATTATCCCTTTAATAAAAAAATTATGAATAAATTACTTTTAAACGATCACAGCGTTTTTCTGTTTGAAAACGGTAAGTTAAAAAACTTAGGTACGACAACGGATATGCGCAACATCAGAGGCCATATCTTCCAAGTCGGTGCCGAAATTTATGCCTTGCGGGGTGAAGAATTCGGTTTTATTGCGCAAGGATTCGGCTACAAAGTCATCGGTTGTTCAAAGTCGTGTGATCTGATGGTCAAAAAGTTGAGCGAATATCGTCCGACGGCAGAAACGCAAGATCTTCTTTGGACTAAGTATCTTGAAATAAAAGCGCAAGATACAGTCGAAAACTTTAACCGTATGGTAACATCCGGTATTGCCGTGTGCAATTCTTCCGGTCTGAGACTGTTTTTGTCCGATTCGGGCTTTGTGTCTGAAGATAAGGTGATCAACTTGAGTTTTGGAAATTTTAAGTGTTTTCTTTATCAAGGCGCGGTTTATGCAGCTGACAGGGACATGTGGCTGACAAAGCTGGATTTGAATCCGATTTATAAAGGCAAGAATTACCTCATTTTCAGCGGCGGGCGCAACTTTGTGTTTGCCTTGACGCTTAAGGGCGAGGAGATCAAAGTTGTCAAACTCGGATTGCTCTACAAAGTGATTGAGACCAAGGTCGGACGTCTTTTGCTGCTTGAGCAGGAAGGCTTTGACGAGTATGCTTTGTATCATCTGGGTGAAAATTTGGAGTTTATCCAAAAATTTGACGGATGCTACAACTACAAAATCGACCAGAAAAGCGGCCGGGTTGTGATTACGGTCGGGAGTGCCGAAAATGCCCATCAGGAGACGTATGTCTTCAAAAAAGGCGTGTATGAGCGCCTCAGTGTTTAACTTTTTCCCCGATGTCATCATCGGGGATTTTTTTATGCTAAATGATATTTTAAAGTCTAAAAATTAAAAAAAAGACTTGCATTTTTAGACAAATATGTTATAAAAGAAACAGATATTAACTTTTTTAGGGAGTAAAAATATGACAAAAGATGTTAAGGCTGTTGCGCATCGTCGCGCTCAAATTGAAAATTTTGAAAATAGCGATATGCTTAAAAATTATCTTGAGCATCGTCCTAACAGCGACAAATTGAAAGAAAGCCTTGTCAAAGGCGCTAACAGTGCATTGGATCGCATTGATGCCGAAAATGCAGAACGTAAAGAAAGAGGTGAGGCACTGCTTCCGGAAGAATATTCTCAATTGTTTATTGATAAAGGTGTCGTACGCACGAAATTTGACGCAATGAGACAACGTGAAAATGCACTGGCTGAGCAAAGAGCCTCGGTTGAAATGGCAAATGACGTTTTTGAACGTTAAGAAAAATTGAAGATATATCGACATAACTAACGCGGCCGAAAGGTCGCGTTATTTGTTATGCAAAATCGCAAAACTTGTGACTGACATTTTTCCTTGACACCGATGGGATGTTTGTGTTATACTTTTCCTTGAAAGCGATGGTTGACGCTTGCTGCCTGCCCATCAGGCGAACTCGGATGAGACAACCTTTCTACCATATTGTGGCAAAACTCTTAACCAAAAAGAGGATTTTTGACCGGCAGGCATCAGAAAAATATATCCTCAAAAATAGGAGATTTTGCTATGAATACGCAATCATTAAATCTAAATCAAGATACACTTGAAAAACTTTTTCAAGAAGGAAAATGTTTGACATTTTTCTACCACTATTCCACCGAACAGGTCAATTATGAAATGAAATTGGCACACGAATGTCATCTGAAAAACTTAAAACAGGCTTGGATTGTTTCAAAAGTTGCCATTTTAACACCGGATGTTTATTCTTCACCGTTTCAGTTTTTTTCAAACGGGGTGTTAATTCATAATTTTGACCCAACTCGGGATAATGCTCTCATGCTTCAGAGGATTGAAAAAATGCTTGCATTTTACGGATATGGAATCAAAGAGGTTTTCGGGCCGCAAAATCAGTTTGAACATATGACTTATGATAAGTTCCTAAAACAAATTTCAGATTTTGCCGTGTTACGATATAAGCCTCAAGATCATCTTTATGTTGTTGATCTGCCTGATAAAAAGACATTTGTTAATAAGTGTTTTGAAAAAGGCCAGATTTTGCTGACTTCTTCAAAAGAAGCCGATATAGATACAACCATTCGCGACCATATTGCGCTTTTTGATGATGGTTCGTTTTATATATCGGAAAAATATGCCCTGTTAAATAAAATTTACGATTCGTCAATACCATCTTATTTCAGTAGCACACATCCGCATTTTTGCTTTTTGAAACGCCGTTATTTGCCGGAAGATTATTTTGTGGCCTTGGAAGAGAAAGCCAAAAGTTTTAATTGGTATTTACCAAAGCCGAAAGTGTCAAGGCAGATGCAACAGGCCATACTTTCTGAGCAAGATATAGAGGAAGCCAGCCGATATATGCAAAAGCTTTTTAACGGGCGAAAATGTATCAGCGTGACAAATCCGCTCTTTAAGAGAAGCGATTATACACCGCAACACGACAACTATGTGCTCTTTGATGACGGTAAGTTACTTATCAGCAAAGCCGTGGGTGATTTATTGGGGCGATATACTACAGAAAGTATACAGCACGTTTTTACACACCTCCAACTTGATGTGGAATATGTTCCATCCTATTATATTGAGTTTATATATCGCGAGATTGCAAAAAAACAAAAAACGGCACGCATGATATATATCGAAATCATTAAACAAAAGGCGCGACATTTAAAAAAAGAACTTAACATTACGCATCATGAGGCCTTGGAATTATCGGCCAAAATCGTCGGATTTAAAAATTTTAAGAAAGCCTTGGAAATTACGGAACAAAATGCACGTTATGCCGTTGCGCGCGACCAGGAAGAAAAATTGATTGCCTTAAAAGATGGCGACGATTATGTAATGCGGCAATATAAAGATTATATGGCGCGAGTGTCGAAGAAATAGGGTGTCGTATGAGCAGAATAACCGCATCACAAAGTGGTGCGGTTTTTGCTTGACTTATATTCAAGAATAAAATACAATAAAATGGTCATTTAACCTAATGGTTAGGATGACAACGGACTTTAGCAGGTCTATATGGTACACGGCCTTAGATCGGCCGTTAGCTTGGGCTGGCAGGCGCCCGAGCACATCTCCGCTTCAAGGCGGGGAGCTTGTCGTAAATGTTCAGAGGTTTTCCTTAAAAACGGCAAGGTCAGTGTGTACCATATGATTTGCTAACTCTCCGCTACTGATAAAAACTTTAGCAAGAAAGGTACAACAAATGTCAGCATCCGTCGGATTTAACACCTGTATTTCAAGTGCGTCGCAGTATAAACAAGTTTTTGATGAGGCTATCAAAAAATCTGTTTTTGCCAATTCGCCTGTCACGGTTGAAATCGGCTTGAAATTAGAAAATAGTTGCAATAAAGGGGAGTTTATTAAAAAGTTATTTGACGAGATGGATAAGAATAATGCTTGGGGAAAATTTGCTTTTCGCCTGCAGGGAACAGAAATTTCTTCAAAAGATGTGGCATCTATTTGTCAGGAAATGGAAAAAAGAAAAGATAAGCCCTTAAATATACAGTTTGATAACAAAATAAATAAATTTTCATCTGATGATTATTTGAATATATTTGCCGCAACACTTGGATCTCAAACAACGTGTTTTCCATTTATGTCCGAACAAAATTGTCCGGTAAGTGAAGAACTTTTAGACACTTTTAAGGATAGAACGCCAAATATTATTGAAGGCAGCAGCGGTCAAAAGAATTTAAGAATCATTCATCAATCGTGCGGGTATCAAGATGTGGCACAAATGCAAAAAGATATTACTCAAACCTGTCAAAACGGAATGCCGCTTAAAGAATTTGTGGCTCAAAAAGTACACAAAATGGATGAGGGGTATTTATTAATGTTGCAAGAGCGACAAAGTGCCATTGATTGGGTTTCAAAATCACATGACACCTTGGATAAACAAGCGCTGATGCAAGGGCAAAAAAATAGTTATAGGGCTTTTTTTGAACTCTTAAATGATGCAGTTACAAAAGAAATTGAGATAAGAAATAAAGAAAATCACAATGTTGAAACTGCATCACGTGAACAAACAGAAGTTCAAAACAAAACAACTTTAGAAGAATATACCGAAACAATTGATAAAGCAAATGCCAGTACGTATGATGAGTTTATGATTGCGACGCAAACGCATAATCATCAAAATATGTGGGCTTTAGCACAAAAACTTGAAAATGAAAACGAGATTTTTGATGGATGGCAAAATCAGATTGCTAGTGAGATTGCTATTGAAAATCCAAGGTTTAACACAAATGAGGTTTTTCAAAAAATAACCGAAAATGTACAAAATAATTTTAACTGCTTTGAAAAAAGCGAGGAAAGTTTATCAAAAGAAGAAAAACAAGAAGCAAGGATGGCTCAATATGCTCAGACAGCCGAGGCAATCGGAAAAATTGCCGATGTTGATGAATCAAAATCTATGATGTCGCTTAATTTGTTGGATAATTTAACAAATAAAACAATCAATTCTTCCTTATTCCTGTTAGCATTGACTCAGTATACAGATAAAAGGGGTGAACATTTTGTAACTTCTGAACTCATAAAAGCATATGCAAATTGCGACCAAAATGCCACTAGAGCGATGATCTCAGTTGATAAAATAAATGCTTTAAGAGAATGCTCCAACAATGCTAATCAGGATTTTTATGATAATTTGCAAA
>JAGCTK010000196.1 GCA_017963715.1 Alphaproteobacteria bacterium
GAAAATTCACCGACGTATATCCCGTTTTTGATTATCGCTTTTACGTCTTTACAGGGGGTGTTGAACTATATTGCGACTTATTTGAACTCGTGGGTCGGCGGTAAAATCAACCAGGACTTACAGCGTCACATGTTCAAAAAACTGATGAAGATGGAAACGGCATTTTTCGATGCCAATAATTCGGGTATGATTTTGCAACGTTTTTCAGGCGACTGCGGGACGGCTTGTGCCGGCTTGCTTGAAAATATTCGAGTATTTGTTGCAAGGTTCTTTTCTTCTCTGTCACTTGTTTGTGTTTTGTTTTACAATTCGTGGCAATTGGCGATTATTGCAGTGATTGTGATGTTTTTTGCATTTTTACCGTTATCAACCGTTAAAAAACGTATCAAAAATACGATACAAAGAAGTGTGGAAGAAAGTGCCAAGGTTTTAACGAATTATAACGAGGCCTACAGCGGCAATAAAACAATTGCCGGTTATAATCTGCAACCCTATATGTATCGAAAATTTGACGAGACATTAAGAATTCTGTTTAAACTCAGTATTAAAATGGTGCAAAAAACAGCATGGATTACACCGTTGATGCACGTTGTTGTTTCGGCAGGTATCGGTGCGGTTGTGTGGTACGGAAGCTCGCTGATTGTGTCAGGTCAAATTTCGGCCGGTAATTTTGTGTCATTTATCACGGCATTGATTTTGCTGTATACGCCGATTAAAGGTATCGGCAAGAGTTTTAACAGTGTTCAGGTGTCATTTTTGGCGATTGAGCGTCTGGTCGAAATCTTAAATATCGATCCGGTGGTTAAAGACAGAGAAAATGCCAAAGAATTAAAACGCATCAAAAACAGCATCGAGTTTAAGGATGTTTGCTTTGAATATAAGACCGGTGTGCCTGTTTTGAAAAATGTCAATATCAAAGTCAAAGCCGGATCCAATATTGCGATTGTCGGTAATTCCGGCGGCGGTAAAACGACGCTTGTCAATTTGTTGCCGCGATTTTATGATGTAACATCGGGCCAAATTTTGATTGACGGACACGATATCAGAGATTACACGTTGCACTCTTTGCGTGCCAACATGGCCGAAGTTTTTCAGGATAATTTTTTGTTTACGGGCACCATCAGAGAAAATATTTTGTCGGGCAATCCGGAGGCAACGGAAGATGATATCAATCGCGTTTTAAAGCTTGTGTATTTGGATGAATTTGTCAGCAGTTTGCAAGATGGCATTGATACGCCTATCGGCGAGAGAGGAATGTTGCTCTCGGGCGGTCAAAAACAGCGCTTGGCAATTGCGCGCGCCTTGATTAAAGATGCGCCGGTCGTGATTTTGGATGAAGCAACGTCTGCCCTTGATAACAAATCGGAAGCCATTGTGCAAAAAGCCATTGAAAACCTGATGAAAAACAGGACGGTTTTTGTGATTGCGCACAGGTTGTCAACGATTAAAAATGCGGAAACAATCATTGTGATGAATGATGGCCAGATGGTTGAAAAAGGCACGCACGAAGAATTGCTTGAAATTGAAAACGGTGCTTACAGAACGCTGTATAACGCGCAATTCAAAAATTCATAATTTCAGGCGATAAAACTCTTTGTCATGATTTGTAACAAAATATGTGTTTTCCCGCTGGTGATGAGGGGCTTTTTTGCTTGAACGGCTGAAAAAAAACTTTATGATGTAGGCATTGTCAGTTTTTTGATGGACTTTTATGTGCTCGTTTAAAAAAATTTTGAAATCACAATTTGCAACGCGCATTGCCAGTTTTTTGTGCTATTGGTATGTGCGCTTTGTGGCGTTGACAACGCGTTGGGAAAAACGTGATATCAATGTTTTTTATGATAATTTAGCCAAACATAAAGCCGTTATTTTTGTTGCATGGCACGGGCGTATTGCGTTTGCGCCGTATTTTTGGAACAGGTCGGCCAAACTGTCGGCCTTGGTTTCGCCGCATCGTGACGGGCAATTGATTGCGGGGTTACTGCGACGTTTCGGTATCGCCAATATCAGCGGTTCGACCAATGATCATCCGCGTGCTGCGGCCGTCAAACTGTTGCGTGAACTGAAAAACGATGCCAGTATTGCCATCATTCCCGATGGTCCGAGAGGCCCGTCGATGACGATGTCAATGAGCCCGATTTATTATGCCAAAACAACCGGCAAACCAATTATCGGGATGACATATTCCATTGCAAAATCTAAAGTTTTGGGCTCAAGTTGGGACAATATGTTGTTGCCGCCGCCCTTCCAAAAAGGGATTGTGGCCGTGACAAAGCCGTTTTTTATTCCCAAAAATACGCCTAAAGAAAAATTGGACGATTATCGCGCCCAAATCGAAGAAGAATTAAACAGGCTGACATGGCAACTGGATGAAGAATTGAAATTGCCGAAAGTCGAGAAGGGGACTTTGCCTCGCAAACTCCGTAAATAAGGCAGATTTAAGGGATAAAATATGTTACTGAGATTATACAAAGCCGTGCTTGCCATGATGTATCCTTTGGCGCTCAACCGCTATATCGAAAAGCGCAAAAAAAACGGCAAAGAAGATTTGGAGCGTTTTAATGAACGTATCGGTAAAGCCCTTTTACCAAGACCGAAAGGCCAGTTGATTTGGATGCATGGTGCCTCGGTCGGGGAGGCGGTGTCTATGCTTCCGTTAATCAGCAAATTGCTTGAACAATATTCCGAATTGCATATTATGGTGACAACGGGCACGGTGACTTCGGCCGAAGTGATGGCCAAAAGATTGCCCGAACGTGCGTTTCATCAATATTTTCCGCTTGAGCATCCGCTCTATGCCGCACGTTTTATCCGTCATTGGAAACCCAATCTGGTCTTGTGGTTTGAATCGGAATTTTGGCCGGCCATGCTTTCAACCATTAAAAAGCGTAATATTCCGCTCATTTTGATTAACGGTCGAATTTCAAACAAATCTTTTCGTCGCTGGCAACAGTTTGAATTTGCCATTCGTGAAATTTTGGGGTGTTTTACATTGTGTCTCGGTCAATCGGATGAGGACACGCATCGCTTAGAGGTTTTGGGGGCGCCCAAAACGGCCAGCCTCGGCAACTTAAAGTATGCAGGGTTGCCGTTGCCTGTTGACCAAGATAAAAAAACGCAAATGAAGGCTCAGTTCGGTGATCGTCCGATTTGGCTCGTTTCATCGACGCACGATGATGAAGAATCAAAAATCGGTCGCTTTTTAAAAGAGTTAGAGCAAAAGGTGCCGAATGTGCTGACGGTGATTGTGCCGCGTCATCCGCATCGCGGCCCTGAAATCAAAGAAAAATTGGTTCACGACTATGGTTTAAGCGTGGCGTTGCGTTCGGCAAATGAAGGTGTGACAGCCCAAACACAAGTCTATATTGCAGACACCATCGGTGAACTCGGTATGTGGTATGAATTGATTGATATTGTGTTTATCGGTGGATCATTAATACCGCACGGCGGGCAAAACTTTATGGAGCCGTCAAGATATCGTGATGCAACAATTGTGGGCCCGCATATGTTCAACTTTACGGATGCAATGAATCGCGCTCGTCATGCCAATGCCATCATTGAAGTCAATGATGTTTTGGAATTGATGGATAAAGTGCATGATTTGTTGACAAATCAAGATTTGCTTGAAGAAAAACGCAATTTGGCGTATCAATGGGCCATGGGTGAGGCCAAAGTTTTGGATGGTATCACCGATGTGGTGAGTGAATATCTGAAGTAAAAAAAATGAAAACCCCGCGTTATTGGCAAAATAAAAATATCATATCGACACTTTTGAGTCCGTTCGGATGTGTCTATGGTTTGGCCACGGCACTTCGTATCAAATTTAAAAAAGGCTATCGGGCCAAAGTTCCCGTGATTTGTATCGGCAATGTGACGGCAGGCGGTGTCGGCAAAACACCGGTTGCGATGTCGGTGGCCGAATTGCTCAAAAGCCACGGCAAAAAACCGTTTTTTGTTTCGCGCGGATTTGGCGGACATTTAAGCGGTGTGTTGGTGGATACAAAAACACATACGGCCTATGATGTCGGGGATGAGCCTTTGATGCTTGCATCGGTTGCACCGACCGTTGTTTGTCCAAACAGGGCAGAAGGTGCGCGGTTGGCCGAGGCAAACGGGGCGGATATCATCATTATGGATGACGGTTTTCAAAATCCGGGATTAAAAAAAGATATTTCGTTTTTGGTCTTTAACGGCGAACTCGGTATCGGCAACGGCCGAATTATTCCGGCCGGCCCTTTAAGAGAAGGTTTGAAATCGGGGCTGAAAAGAGCTAATGCGGTGATTTTTATCGGCGAAGATAAAACAGGTTTGCTAAGCAAAATTGATAAACCCGTGTTTTGTGCGGATATTGTTGAACAAAAGCCCAAGCATCAAAGCGTCAGTGTGATTGCCTTTGCCGGCATCGGTTATCCGCAAAAATTTTATCGTTCGCTTGAAAAATGCGGCTTAAAACCGGTCAATACATATGATTTTGCGGATCATCATATGTATACAAAAGACGAACTGAAAGCCATCTTAAAAAAAGCAAAAAAGAAAAATTTGCCAGTCTATACCACCTCAAAAGACTATGTCAAAATTCCGACCGATATGCAAAAAGATTTTTGTGTTTTGGAAATCAGGGCCGATTTTAAGCAAAGCGATGCTTTGTGGCAATTTATGGCCGGTGTCTTTTAAGTGTAAAATTTTTGACAATGGTGAAAAAAAAAGGCTTGCAAAGCCTAAAAAATGTGCTAAATATAACACCCGAATCGGTAATTGTGCCGATGATAACAATATAACACACGCAGGCCAAGGCGGCTTCTTTTTAATTAAAAAGCAAAGTCTCGCTCCGGTGCTTTAAGAAATTAAGGCTACAAGCTTGCGGAGGTTTAACCGGAAAAGAAAAGGATTTTAATATGTCACTTCCGACTTTTACAATGCGTCAACTCGTTGAAGCAGGCGCACACTTCGGACACCACGCACGTCGTTGGAATCCGAAAATGGCTTCTTACATCTATGGTAAGAAAGACAATGTTCACATCATTGATTTGCAAAAAACATACCCGATGCTTTACACCGCTTTGAATGCAGCACTTGAAGTAGCGGCTCAGGGCGGCAAAA
>JAGCTK010000197.1 GCA_017963715.1 Alphaproteobacteria bacterium
GTTCTTTGATATGCCGTTTCAATTTTTTGAACGTGGCTTGAGCCTTTTTCGTATCGTTTTGGCCCTGATACGCCAAAGTCAAAAAATAAAGCACATCTGCCAAAGCCTTTTCATCACCGCTGTAACGATAGAGTTTTTCAGCCTCCGACAAACAGTCTTTGGCCTCACCAAAACGTTTTTCTTCAATCAGTAATATACCTTTGACAAGGTTTATCAAGGCAATACCGCAATCATTTTCCAACTTATTGTAAATTTTTAATGCCCGATCAAACAACATTTCCGCCACATCAAATGTTTGCGTCAGACGATACATCTCACCTAACAAAAAATAGCAGTAAGCCGCCTCATCCAAAAAACCTTTTTTATAAAAATAAGGCACACAACCCATCAGGTGCTTTGAGGCTTTTTGTAAATCCGTTTGAAAAAACAACACGCGCGCCTTCAACATCTTTTTGATGATACGATGCCGTTTTGCGGTATAAAATCGCGGCAAACTTTTGACAGCATCATTAAGCGCTTCAAAGTCAAACACACTTTCAAGCCACAGACAACGAATGATTTTTTCGCTTGCAAAATGCGCTTTCTTTGGTATTTTTTTGGCATGAACCGTCTTTGTTTCAAACAACAATTTTAAGGCTTGAGCCAAAGCCGGCTCTTTGATTTTTGCGGTTTTGATCAAAAACGCACATCGTCCTTTTTGCAACTCATCAATGATTTGATTTTTTATTTTGCGCGGTTGCCTTAATATAAAATCGGCCGTCAAATCGATGAAAACACTCAAAAACAAATTAAGACGGCTGAACGGGTGCGCTTTTTTTTCAAAAAAACAGGTCAAACAGACTTTCAAAGCGCGTTTATGACAGCGCCGTACCCACCACAAACCGAACACGATTGAAAAAACAACAAACCCGACAATAAATAACAAATATTTCATAAAACATTTACACTAAATTAGTTATTATTTGAGTATGATACGATAAAAAGACAAAAAGTAAAGGATCAAAATATGTCTGTCACAGAATTATCGCCGGAACAACTTTATAAAAAATGCGATTCGTCAAAGTTTGATTTTAACTCAACCATTGAGCTTGAGGAACGTCTTTCCGCGCTCGGACAACAGCGTGCCATCAGCGCCGTTGAACTCGGTATCAACATCAAGTCCAAAGGCTACAATCTGTTTTGCTTCGGTCCGGAAGGCACCGGCAAAATGAGCCTTGTCAAACGTATTGTGCAAAAAGAAGCCGAAGACAGACCTACCCCCGATGACTGGGCCTATGTCTACAATTTTGATGAACCTTATAAGCCGATAGCCATCCGTTTTGATGCCGGTGAAGGCACATCTTTTGCTAAAGCCGTCGATGATTTGATTTTTGATTTAAGCGCCGCGATTTCTTCAATTTTAGACAGCGATGAATACAAAGCCGCTTTAAGCATTATCGAGCAAAAATACAAAAACAAAAAAGACGAATATCTCACTTTTTTACAAAAAAAGGCCAAAGGTAAAAGTGTGTCTTTGCTCCAAATGCCCGTCGGTTTGGTTGTGGCTCCCGTCAAAAACGGCGAGGTTTTAAATCCGGAAGCCTTTGAGGCCTTAACGCCGGAAGAACGCACAAAAATCACGCAAGACTTAAATGCTATGCAGCAAGAGATCGAAAACTCTGCCAAAGATGTCTCGAAATGGGAAGAAAATCAACGTACCGATATCGAAAATTTGCGCCAAAAATTTATCAAAAACATCACCAATGCGCCCTTTGAAAAATTGCGCAAAAAGTACAAAAAAAATAAAAGTGCGGTCGAGTTCTTAAAAGCCTCCGCCAAATACATTATTGAAAATATCGAAGAATTTTTGCCCGATACGCCTCAAAATTCGCTTTCAAGCAACGAAGAAGATCCGCTCAGCATTCTTTTGAGCCGTATGAATAAAAGTGAGGAAGATAAATTTGCCAAATTCAAAGTTAACGTTATTGTCAAAAACAAGCCCGGCTCCGGTGCACCGATTGTGCTTTTGGATCACCCGACGCAAGGCAACTTGGTTGGTAAAGTCGAGCGTTTGCAACAATATGGTGCGCTACTCACCGATTTCAGTTTGATTAAGGCCGGTGCATTACATAAAGCCAACGGCGGTTTTATCTTAATTGATGCGCGCAAGTTGTTGTTACAACCTTATGCGTGGGATTCGCTTAAGCGCTCGCTCGCCTCAAAATCCGTCAAGATTGAAGCCCCTACCGATGACACAACATTTACAACCATCTCACTCGATCCCGATCCTATTCCGCTTGATGTCAAAGTGATTTTAACCGGTGATGAGGACCTGTATGATTTGTTATCCGAGCGCGATCCTGATTTCAAAGATTATTTCAAAGTTGAGGCTGACTTCGGCATTGATATGGATCGAACCAAAGAAAACGAAATCGAATATGCCAAACTGATCGGTTCACTATCCAAGAAAAAGAAGATTCGCTCGCTCAATCGTCAGGCTGTCGCGCGCGTCATTGAGCACGCTGCCCGTTTGGCTGACAACAATCAAAAATTGACGGCACATATTGCCTCCATCGGTGATTTGCTCCGAGAAGCCGATTATTGGGCCAGCCAAACCGGCGCCAAACAAATCGGCAAAAATCATATCATTCAAGCCATTCAGTCACAAATTTATCGCAGTGACCGCATCAACGAGGCTATGCTTGAACAAATTGATAAAGGCACGATTTTGATGGATGTCAAAGGCAGCCGTATCGGTAAAATCAATGGTTTGGTCGTCTATAATTTTTCACGTTTAACGTTCGGCAAGCCGTCTCGCATCACAGCGCAAGTCCGTATGGGCAACGGCGAATTTGTGGATATTGAGCGCGAGATTGATTTAAGCGGCCCGATACATACAAAAGGTGTTTTAATTTTGCAATCACTCTTGTCCAATCGTTTTGCCAAGAAAAAGCCTTTATCTCTTTCCGCTTCCATCGTGTTTGAACAATCTTACGGCGGTGTTGACGGCGACAGTGCTTCTTCTACCGAATATTACTGCTTGTTATCCGCCATTGCCGACTTGCCGATTAAGCAAAATATTGCCGTAACGGGTTCCATCAATCAGTTTGGTGAAATTCAGCCGATCGGTGGTGTCAATGAAAAAATTGAAGGCTTTTTTGAAGTTTGTAAACAAAGCGGTCTGACCGGTGATCAGGGTGTGATTATTCCGCGCACAAATATGATCAATTTGATGCTCAAAGAAGAGGTCATCAAAGCCGTTGAAGAAGGAAAATTCCACGTTTATGCCATTGATACGGTCGATGACGGTATTGAGATTTTAACCGGTATCAAAGCCGGAAAACCTGATAAAAACGGCAAATACAAAAAAGGCACGGTCAATGCCATGGTTGCCGAAAAATTGGATGAATATTATCGCTGTTATGTGCGCTACGCTCAAGAAACACAAGGCTGCCTCAACAAGTAGCGGCGTGTGCCAAAAATAAGACGTGCTCAAATCTTATTTTTTAGCGCGTGTCTTTGAAGTTGTGCTTTTTGCGCTTTTAGATTTAATGGCCTTTGCAAACACTTTTTTAACCGCCACTTTGATTTTGGAAGAAACGGATAAGTGCTGTCTGATTTCGGCCTCAATTTTAGCTGCCGCATCTTTTTGCATCGCATAAAGCGGAATTGAAAACGCACCATATGGTGAGTTCTTTGACAATTTCTGCACAAATGTCAACGGATATTTTGAACCTTTTTTAAGTTTAAAACGCAAAATATCACGTCCGCAGCAAATCCCTTTCACACGAACTTTTTCAAGTTTTGCAACATCCTTAAATTTCAATTTGGCATTATGATCGATTGTGATACCATCATCCTCAATCAAAGCCAAGCGCTGGGGAAACAGATAAACATAAGCGGCACCCACAAGTGATACAAACGTCACCACTCGTGCCGTCAGCGCCATCACTTCCTGCAAAAAATTATGCACCGGCAAACACATGGCTGCAATAAACAGCAAAAAACTGAAAAAAGCCCAATGGCGTAACAAAGCACGGTGATAATAAAACTCTTTCATGGTCAGTCTCCCTTTCAAAACAATGATAGGAATATCCTACGACAAAAAAGCGTCAAAATAAAGATTTTTTTCGCAGATATAACAAGTTATCAACTAAAGGCAAAACTTAGCGCACACCGGTATATTTTTTGCAAATTCTTTCGTTTTTGCCGATATTTGAAATAATTTCATATCCAATCGTGCCGGCATCACGTGCAATATCATCCAAGGTATAGTTATCAAAAATCAAATAGCCGAAATCACCGACACACAAATCATCACATAAGCTCACGTCACAAATTATGTTGTCCATCGACACACGTCCTAAAATACGCGATTCGCACCATTGACCTTTGTGCTTAAAAAACACTTTACCGATGTTAGATAACGACCTCGGCACGCCATCACCGTATCCGATCGAGATAATGGCAATTTTTTTATCATTACTGGCACGATATGTTGCGCCATAACCCACAAAATCTCCTTTTTTAAGGTCGGAAATTTGCAACACGGGTGCTTTTAAAGTAATCATATTTTTCATACTGTTCGGGCGGTAAGGTGCGGTATTTATTCCATACATGGCAGCACCCAATCGCACCATATCAAAACAAAAATCTTTTCCCAAAAAGACACCGTCAGAAGCCGAAATTGATGCTGGCAAATCCTTAAAATATTTTTCTTTGAGCGACATAAAGCGACTGAGTTGAATTTCATTCATAAAATGCGCCCGTTCATCCGCACAA
>JAGCTK010000198.1 GCA_017963715.1 Alphaproteobacteria bacterium
AATACACCATCTTTTTCATCAATACGACGTGTCATAATGCCATTGTCCGTGATATGTGTTTTGTGGCCTCCGCGATCCGTGAAATGATAATTAATCAGCGCCTGCGAGTTCTTTTCACCCGTGTTGCGTTTCATATCCATTTCAATATCCGAAACCGAACCGTCCCTGTTGATTTGATGAATAGACAATTTTCCGTTTTCATAACTGACCTGGCGCGATGAAAACTTGCCGTCTAAGTTCAAATTACGTGATTCCAGCACTTTATTTGCAACGGCGGCATAAAGCATCTCTTTAGGCATCGTTGTTTGTGATTCAATTTTTGCCGAAACCTGTTCATCAATACTGCCGTCTTTTCTGATTAAATGGTTTGCAAGCGGCGTATTCCATGAAATATCTTGCGAAAGGATACGCCCGTCGGCTGCTCTGACTTCTTTGACGCTCAGTAAATGGTCTTTCGTTTTGTTTGTGCTGACAGAGCCTGTCCTATTTAATTTTTCTCTTGAATACGACATTTTGCCGTCTTCCGTCAAAGTCACTTTTTGGGTGACCGTACGACCAAACAGATTTTTTTGCTGCATTTCATATCCGGTGATATTGCCTTGTGCGTCACGAACGGCCGTCCCTTGTGTTCTGATGGCTTCGTTACGCGTCTCGTTAATATTGCGGCGCAAAGGTTGAATAGCCACACGAGAGAATCCCTCGCTGCCCAATTTGGCCAATCTTGCACTGGCACCCACCGCGCCGCCGACTTTGCCGTTGTTTTTAGACGGCGAACCAACGGCCAAACGTTTGCCGACTTGAGCAAAAAATCCGCCCGTTGATTGCCCGACGTTAACCGATGGTGCGTTCACAAATTTACCGGCAATTTCTTTGGCTTGGTCCAAAAATACCCAACCGAGCAGACAAGTCATCATCAGTTTAAGCGCATTAACACCCCAAAAAGCCAAACCTCTGACAGGGTGTATAATTCCCTCATAATCGGTCGGATACGCCCCCGGTGAACCTTGCGTAAAACCTGCCATAAAATTATCAAGAACAGACATAATGATGTAAAGTATCAGGCTTAAAAACACAAACTGGAACATCGCATTCATAAACATATCCCAAACTTTGTTCATATACGGCTTTGTCCATTTAAATGGCCAAGCCGCAATCGCAACCGGCAACAGTGCGGATGCAAGCGCCATATTCAAAACACAGTCCACCAAACACCACGGAAACGCCACCAACAAGACCAGCCCGCCGATAATCAATAAATCACCCGTTATCACATATGGAAAACTCGGCAAAATCGACGGTATAATCGCCTCCTCACGCCAACCGATACACCGAATGGATTTTCCGTAAGCCACCATAACATACACCTTGTCTTGCATTGCCTTAATTGAACACAACACATTGCGTCCCATCGACAGCGGCAACCCGCCGGATGCGCTCGAATCGACCTTTTGGTCATAACACATGAGCGGGTTCATATAATCGGCATTTGCGCAACCGCCCGATGTCCCCGAAATACTTTGCACATAGGCCATTCCGGTATTAAAGACCGGCGAAACGGTCAGGCCGAGCACTTGGAAATAACTGACTTTTAAGATCAGCACCACGACCAAAACCTTAAAGGTCTGAACCAACAATTCCTGTATCATTTTGCTCGGTTTTTTAACCTCTAAGGCCGACACTTGTTTTAACACATAAAAACTCACCCACACGGCAAACACAACCAACACCAGCACGGCCAAACTCTGAGCAAAAAGGTTATATGACCTCAAGGCCAAAGTACTCGCCACATTAAATATTGCCTTAAATATCGGGCAAAAATAGCACTTGCCCGGGGGTGCCATATAAGATTCATAATCACACTTGCCTGTTTTAAGTTCGCTTGTGCCCGGTGTAGACCCACTTGCGGCCCTATAGGCAGCCATACCGGTTGCTGAAGGCAGAGGTTGAACATATTGTGCCCATGCCCCCGAGATTTCAAGTTTTGTTTGCAATCTGGCCCCTGTTATCTCGACCTCAGGCACATCCGCATGCGGTGTATGCCAAAGCGCATACGCCGTCACCGACAAAAATGCCAAAACCAGCAATCCTGCCATGCTCAACAATGCGATATGTATCTTCCGTTTTGCCATTTGCCTACTTCCAATCTTCCCGTTTTTGTTGTGCCGCCTCTTCTTTTTCGCGTTTCAACTCTTCTTCCGCCTCGGCTGCCCGATTGGCAGCAGATGTATTTTGACGATTATCCTGCATGGAATAACCCGCACCCTTGATGATACTGCCCGGGACGGCTCTGGTGACATGCAAAACTTTCTTACCGAATTTACGTATTGCTTTTCCGAATTCCGAACGATTGGCCTCCCGTTCTTCAACTTTTGCCTGATGCGCCTGTTCATTTGCTTCAATACGCTCATCAATTTGGGCTCGCCTTTGATTATAATCTTGACTGACTTGTTCATTAATCGCGGCATTTTGCGCATTACGATCCATACGCAATGCTTCTTTGGCATCGTGCCGTGCGAGCTTATCTCTTTGTAAATTCGCACCGACAATCCTTACTCCATAGCCCAAGTTGTTAAGCGTTTTTTTGAAACCACCGGCCAATCGTGATGCCCGATGCTCTAAATTGAGCCCTATTTTATCCAAAGTTTCATCCGGGTTGCGAAAAGCCCGACCGATTTTTCTATCAT
>JAGCTK010000199.1 GCA_017963715.1 Alphaproteobacteria bacterium
CTTGTTCACCTGATAGGGAATTTCGGTAATCACGATAGCGGTTTTGTCTTTGCGGATTTCCTCGATAGAGCAACGCCCACGCAAAATGACAGATCCACGCCCTGTTAAATAAGCTTGACGGGCACCAGAACGTCCCAAAATAATGCCACCTGTGGGGAAGTCTGGGGCCGGGATATAATTCACGAGTTCTTCAATGGTAATGCCTGGATTATCAATGGTCGCAATACACGCCGACAAAACTTCCGCCATATTGTGCGGGGGCATATTGGTTGCCATACCGACCGCAATACCGTTGGCACCGTTGACCAAAATATTGGGAAACGTGCCGGCAAAACCGTCGGTTCTTGCAACGATTCATCATAGTTCGGCATAAAGTCAACCGTATCAAACTCGATATCATCGGTCAGTTTTTGCGCGACTTTGGCCAATCTTGCCTCAGTATAACGCATGGCCGCGGCACCGTCACCATCCATTGAACCGAAGTTACCTTGGCCGTCAACAAGTGTCAACCGCATCGAAAACGGCTGTGCCATTCTGACCATCGCTTCATAAATCGAACTGTCACCGTGCGGGTGATATTTACCCATCACATCACCGACAATACGGGCTGATTTGCGGTAGGGTTTGCTGCTGTCATAGCCGTTTTCATACATACCGTATAAAATACGTCTGTGCACGGGCTTCAAACCGTCTCTGACATCAGGCAACGCACGCGACACAATCACGCTCATGGCATAGTCCAAATATGAGCGGCGCATTTCCTCGCAAATGCCGGTCGGCGTAATATTTTCAGCCGTCACATTCAAGGCTGTGATTTCATTTTCTTCCATTTTGAAATGATTCCTTTGACAATTAAGAACAATATTGCTTTGAACATAGCAAAAAAAGGCGAAAATGTGGATTTTTTTTGCCGTTTATACCCAAAAAAATTAACTATTTTTTGCTCTGTCGTCCAAAAAACACCCTTAAAATCGATTTTTTTTAAATTGAACTTGTGATTTAAATGTCTGCCAATAAAAAACCGGCACAAAGCCGGTATTTTTGATTGGTGGGTGTAAGAGGACTCGAACCTCTGACCTCTACGATGTGAACGTAGCGCTCTAACCACCTGAGCTACACACCCGAAAGTCTTTTTTCTCTAACACAATTTTTTGAAGATAGCAAGCACTTTTTCTAAAATTTATCAATAATTTTTCCAAACCGCTCTCTGCGCCCTTTAAGACACCATTTGATGAAAGTTTCAGTCCTTTTTTTTAATGCTTGACTTTTGCCTTCATTGCGACTTAAGATAAGTTTGGTATTGATTAAAAGAAAGGCAACCCACATCATGCAAGCACAGGCCAATCCGGAACTTTTAGCCTTACTCGGCAAAAACGAAAAAATTGTGTGGCAAGGCCGCCCTGACAAACGGTGTTTTTTGTTGGAAGCCGTCTTTAATCCGCTTTTGCCTTTGGCACTGATTTGGGGCTTGCTTGACGCATCATTTATCTCGCTTGCCCTGCAC
>JAGCTK010000200.1 GCA_017963715.1 Alphaproteobacteria bacterium
ACAAGTTTGACGAGCATTAATATTCCGGATTAGGTTACATCTATCGGAGACTATGCCTTTTTGGGTGCATCAAGTTTGACGAGCATTAATATTCCGGAGGGGGTCACATCTATCGGAAGTAGTGCCTTTTTGGGTGCCACAAGTTTGACGAGCATTACCATTCCGGATTCGGTTACATCTATCGGGAACAAGGCCTTTCAAAATGCAACAAATTTGACCGACATCACGATTCCCGATACGGCAGCGCTTGGAGAAAATCTGTTTAATGGTCTTGATTTAAGCAATATCACAATTCATTGTGCCGGCGTGTTGGCACAATGTCAAGCAAATATACGGGCTGCAGGTTATGACGATGATACATACAACATGGTTCAAGCCCCGTATTCCAAAAAGCAGGCTGACGGCAGCAGAGCCTATTATGGTGCCAACGGAAAATTGACAGGGTTTACGGGCAAGCGTATCTACACGGTTGAAGAGGCCCGTCAAGCCGTTGAGGCGGCCGGCACGGACACGGTCAACTTTAGAATCCGTTATAAATAAGCGGTTTTACTCTATTTTGTCTTCTTGACAGCCGTCTTTTTGCCGGATGTTTTGGTGCGCAACGCGATTTTCAATACTTCCCGCACATTTGAAACAGGTATAATTTTCAAACCTTTTTTCACATTGTCCGGAATTTCCGCCAAATCTTTCATATTCTCTTGCGGAATAATCACCGTTTTGATGCCGCCTCTTAAGGCCGACAACAACTTTTCCTTAAGGCCGCCAATTGGCAAGACTCTGCCTTGCAATGTGATTTCACCCGTCATCGCCACATCTTTTCTGACCGGCGTTTTGGTAAACACCGACACCAAGGTTGTAAACATGGCAATACCGGCCGACGGTCCGTCTTTGGGCGTTGCCCCTTCCGGCACATGGATATGAATATCCGTTTTTTCAAAAACTTTCGAATCAATGCCGAGTTCTTTGGAATGCGCCCGAACGACCGAATAAGCCGTATCGATTGATTCTTTCATCACATCGCCGAGTTTACCGGTTTGTTGCACGCGACCTTTGCCGGGCATATCAACCGCTTCAATAAACAAAATATCGCCGCCCACTTCCGTCCATGCCAAACCTGTTGTTACACCGATATGGTCTTCGGCTTCCGCTTCACCAAACGAAAAACGTTTGACACCCAAATATTTTTCCAAATTGTCCGAATTGACCTCAATTGTGATACACTTTTCGGGCGAAAGCAAAAATTCTTTCACAGACTTGCGTGCGATTGTGCCCAACTCGCGCTCCAAATTGCGCACACCGGCCTCACGCGTATAATAACGAATAATATCGCGCACCGCCTCATCGGTAATTTTAAGTTCCGAACATTCCACCGCGTTTTCGCCGAAAATCTTCGGTATCAAATGCCGCTTGGCAATTTCCACCTTTTCATCTTCGGTATAGCCCGAAAGCCGGATGACTTCCATCCTGTCCAAAAGCGGCCGCGGCATATCAAGCGAATTGGCCGTTGTGACAAACATCACATCCGATAAATCATAATCCACGTCTAAATAATGGTCATTAAACGTTGCGTTTTGTTCCGGATCCAACACTTCCAACAAGGCCGAACTCGGATCACCCCGCCAATCATTGCCCAGTTTGTCGATTTCATCAAGCAAAAACAGCGGATTTGATGTGCCGGCTTTCTTCATATTTTGGATGATTTTGCCCGGCATCGAGCCAATATAGGTGCGACGATGACCTCTGATTTCGGCTTCATCGCGCATACCGCCCAAAGATGCCCGCACAAACTTGCGCCCCGTGGCACGGGCGATAGACTGTCCGAGTGAGGTTTTACCAACGCCCGGAGGGCCGACCAAGCACAAAATCGGGCCTTTGATTTTGTCGTTTTCCGCACGCGATTGTACGGCCAAATATTCGACAATACGTTCTTTGACTTTTTCCAAACCGTAATGATCGTTTTCTAAAATATCCATCGCTTTTTTGAGGTCTTTGTTGACTTTTGATTTGACCTTCCACGGAATATCTAAAAGCCAATCCAAATAATTGCGCACAACACCGGCTTCCGCGCTCATAGGCCCCATCATTTTGAGTTTTTTCAGTTCGGAAGTTGCCTTTTCTTTGGCTTCTTTTGACAGATGAATTTTTTCGATTTTTTTGCCGTAAACGCTCAGTTCATCATCACCGTCATCATCGCTCAATTCTTTTTGAATGGCTTTCATTTGCTCATTCAAATAATATTCTTTTTGGTTTTTCTCCATCTGCTTTTTGACGCGTGTCTTGATTTTGTTTTCAATTTCCATCATCGAAAGTTCGGCATTGATCAGCGCAATTAATTTTTCAAACCGCTCTTTTAAGCCTTTGGCCTCAAGCAACGATTGCTTATCTTCAACCTTTAAAGTTAAGTGCGATGCAATGGTATCAACAAGTTTGCTTAAATCTTCGATTTGGTGCACGGCCGTTACAACATCAGGCGAAATCCGCTTTGATGTTTCGACATATTCTTTAAATTCCGAGATGGTCACGCGTGCCAAAGCCTCAAGTTCTTCGGTGTTTTCGTCGGTTTCGGCCATCGGCTCGACACTCGCCTCAATAAAGGCACCGCTTGTTGAAAAATGCTCGATTTTAACTCTGTCCAAGCCCTCAACCAAAACTTTGACCGTTCCGTCCGGCAGTTTGAGCATTTGCAAAATGTTGCCCATTGTGCCGACATGATAAATATCTTGCTCTTTCGGATCTTCTTTGGCGGCCTTTTTTTGCGTTGCCAAAATAATCACCGACGAATTTTTTTGAGCAAATTCCAACGCCTTGATTGATTTTTCACGACCGACAAAAAGCGGCACAATCATCTTCGGAAAGACAACCATGTCCCTGAGCGGCAAAACAGGGTATACGCTTGAATCGGTTTTCAAAAGCATGACATTCTCCAATCAATTATTTTTCTATAATATATGTATTGATAAAGCGCTTGGCAAGTCCGGCGCTTTGTTTCATCCACAACACATTTTATCAATGCTTTGAATTAGTCGATGTTTGATCTTCCAAG
>JAGCTK010000201.1 GCA_017963715.1 Alphaproteobacteria bacterium
GAATCTATTTTGTTATACCAAGGAATAGTAGGACTTTGTGCAAAATTATACATGTCACCTGTACCGGAGATGGTCAGTACCCCGTTTTTATTTAATTCCCAAGTACAATTATCCCCGCAAGAACCGCCTGCAACAGCGTTTGAAGCAAACGCAACCCCTGCCATTAAACTCAAAACAAAAAATGATTTTTTCATCAATTTACTCCTTAAATAAAGTTAGTTTTGTTGTTTGGATCCTCGGGACACGCCCGAGGATGACAGGGTCACGGCCGAGAATGACACCAAGAGGCAAGTCTAACAATAGCAGTACCTATCACTATAAGAAAGTGTATCATAAAGGGTGGTTTAAATGCACCATCTCATGCAAAAAAATGTACCTTTCTAACATATTGATTTTACGATATAAAAAATTATTAAAAAAATCAAAAAATGTGCTTGATTTAAACCACCGTTTAAATCATACACCTAAAACGCCAAAAAATAACGTTAATTCAATGAGATGTAAAGTGATATTTATTTTGCCGATACCAATGATAAGGCTGAAATAGTATCACCCATACCGACCAAGGTCACGGGATTTTCAATTAAAATTGTCGGGGTAACAATCAAATCCCATGTGCGATACCGCCCGATACCTGTCAAAGCCAAACTCGGTTGACCGAGCGCTATTGATAAACTCTCAAGTTCAATCAATCCGACATCCGACACATCATACGTAATCGTTTGAATACTTTTTTCATCCGTTGTTCCGGCTTTGGCCTTTGCGGCCGCAACTACCGAAGCGGTGAGCATCCCTTTTAAGTTGTCATCCAAACTCAAAGCAAAATCTTTGTCTTTAAGCGTCATATAAAGCCCGAACATGTGCAGTTGAATGCGTTTGACATTTGTGATTTCTTTGATTTTTGAAATGCCTTTTAACAAATTTTCGGCGGTTGTTTGCTCGTTACAATACTTGGCAAGCGCCTTTTGATTGATCACCTCTAACACATCCATGGTTTCGCGTTCATTGATTCCGATAGAATCAACAAGAGGCACCAGTTTTTGCACAATTGCCTGACGAATAGCCAAATCTTGCGTCGAGGCAATCTCAAGATGAAACAACGTTTGCGGCATCATATCTTTCCATTCTTTGATGCGCGCGGCTGCTTGATCTATCAAATTCAAGCCGTCATTTTTGGCTTGTAAAGCGTGAAAACCGGACAATATCACAAAGTCCAACGGCTCATGTCGCAGCGCTTTCATAAAATGCTCATTGAGCACAAGCTTTAAATTTAAAGGATCATAGGTGGCAATAAACCGATTGGAACGCGGACACTTAAACAACTTGCCCTCAAGTTCCATTGTATCACCGCGGCGAAATTCAATGATAAAATGTATCAACGGCACATCATTTTGACGATTGATTAAATAAGCAGGCTTCGGCTTGCCGTTTTCATCAAATGAGATTAAATTATCGTTTTTCGCAAATGTCTCGGCTTGCAGTTTCGGCAATGAATTTGTGTGTGCAATCACCTTTTTGATGCCGACGGATGACAGAACATTTGCAATAATGCCGCCCTGCCCGCCCATTTGCAGATATTCATAACCGATATTTTTTTCAATCCAGGCATACACATCTTGATTTTCGCAAATCCATTCTTCCGCAATACCTAATGTAAATGTTTTGAACACACCTTTTAGAAAATCTGTTTCATCGACAATCTGCTTGCGCTCGATATTTTGCAATTCAGCCAAAGACAAGCCTTCTTGTTCTATCAACATCTTTAATTTTTCGCCCGTCAAACGGCAAATAGCATCAATATTAGTGTTAAAACCCGTTGCCACGGCATTTAACTTTTTGAGTTTTTTTAAGTTTTCAGGCACAACCTGATATTTATCTTGCCATAATTGTTTGAAAATCGGTGTATCCATTATTTTGTCTCCCGACGTTTTTTGACCGGCCGTTCACAAAGTGTCCAATGCATAGCATGAAAAGCGCCGCACTTTTTACAGAAGACTTGCCAATGCGATGCCTTATGCCCGCATGCACACTGCCAAAAACACTCTTTTGTTGCAAGATCCGTGCGTTTTTTCCAGCGAGATGCTGCCGCAACATTATGCCGCCCATCTTGTTCTAAAGTTGCCATCATCTCGGCAACTTTTTTTGTGGCCGGATTTTTGAGTAAAAACAGTTCAAGTTCAGCCTTGGCCTTGTCATAAAGTTTGGCCTTGATGTCAAACATGGCTTTGAGATAATTGTTCAAAAACGGCCTTAAAGCATTAAATACGGCAAAATGCTCCATCCGTTGCGCTCTTTCAAGCGGTGTATCTTTTTCATAAAGATCAAGATATGCCAAAGCGGCTTTATCGGTCGGATTTTTGCGCCATATATCCTGCAATATTTTGGAGGCTTTTAATTTTTGCGCATCGTTAACATAAAATTCGGCCAATGCCAAAGCAGCCGGCACAAACGAAGGATCCAACTCGTGTGACAGCACAAGATGCCGCGGATAGGCATGCATATTGCCTTCATTTTTTTCGCGCAATGCCAACTCATAAAGCGCAACCGATTTATACAAAGCATAATCCGCATCCGAAACGGCACGATGTTTCTTGGCATTTTCCAAAATATGAAGCGCATTGACCCAATCACCGTTTTTTGCAAACGTTTCAAACGATTCTTTGCCTTCCCAACAAATATCGGTTTGACAAATATCTGTTGCATCTGTTGTGTTAAAAAAGATTCGTCCGGTTGTCTGACACCACAGGCGACAAATAGCGGCCAAAGCCACAACAGCCGCACCGAAAGATGCAAGAAAAACGGCTAAAAATTGCCAAAGCAACATCTTATAACGAAGGCCGAACCACACAACTTCAATGATTGCGCGTTTATCAACGGCAAAAACCGCAAACGTGCCGACAAAAGCCAAAAAAACATATGTCGAAATCAATTGTCTCATTGGGCCGTCTTTTCCGTCAACTCATTTGCTTTCATCAACCCGAGTGTTAATGCTCTGATTTTATTTAATTGTTCTTCAAAATTCTTTTCGGCACGCGTTTCTTCGGCCCAAATACCGAATGCCTCGGTTTGATACTTCGGCTCGGCATTCATTTTGACAATCGCACCTTCAAAATCTCCGTCTTGAACAAGGGCATAAACGGCATCTGTCACATATTCGCTCGCATCATCGGTGTCATCTGTTTTTTCAACAATGACAAGCGACTTTAATTTATTGAGCATTTGCTCTGTCCAGTCAGACGAATCGGAGTCGGTATTTTCAACCTCTTTTTGAGCCGTTGATGTCGAGGCCGGTTTTGCAAAATTCTCAACATACAAGTTGTTGAAACTGTCAATCAGTTGTTCTTTGTTTTGTAAACCTTTGATGGCGTATGATGCAATAATATCGGCACTTTGTTGCATACGTGTGCCTTCACTCAAATTTTGCAACACAGATGCTTCATACACAAAAGGATGTCCTGTCTTAGCAGCACTTTCTGTCAACGCGGCAGCCGTCAAAATCAGCGCATAAGGCGATGTCGTTTTTGAAAGGTCGCTTATTTCATATTCAATTTTATCCAACCGTTCTATTAAACCGACAACCGCCACGGCATTGACCTTGGCGTTTAGGGCTTCGATATTGATTTGGTGCATTTGATCAACTTTTTGATTTAAGGCAGCAACATCCGAAAGTTTGACTTCTTTGACAGACATC
>JAGCTK010000202.1 GCA_017963715.1 Alphaproteobacteria bacterium
GAATATGGTCGTTAAATGAATGAAAAGCTCGGCATATTGGCAATTATTGCCATGATTTCGGCAGGGTCTATGGCGGGCTATTCAAAGGGGATGCGACGTTACCGCTTGAACGAAATGATTTCGCAAACGGCACAAATGGTTGTGAATATTCGCGGATTTTACGGCAATCAGGATTCGTATGCGTCACTGGATGATACGACAGCGGTGCAATATAATATCGTCACAGAACGAATGGTTGGTGAAGGCAGTACACTTTATAATCCGTATCACGGGCGCATACACTTTTCACTGGGATCGGTTGTGGAAAACGGGCCGGAGAACACCGCATTTATCATCACTTATCGGGATTTGCCGGTTGAAGCATGTGTCGGCATGGCACGAACCGATTGGGGATATGATGAAAAGTATGGTTTTTTGGGTATTGCCGTCGGGGCAAATGACGAAGATCCCTCTTATCCGAGGCCGATTAATGAATTTTACAGGAGTTCACGTCTACAGGAAGCATTGACAATGCATGAGGCAATTACTTATTGCTCAGGCGGGATAGGTGATCAGGCGCGAAGTACGGTTGCTCTGAAATTCTTCTAAATATTTCGGTATTCAAAAATGGATTTTATACATCAGGCGCTGGAAAATTTTGTCGGGTTTTTAAGTCAGCCGGAAACGTTGCATGTGTTTGTGAGTAACCGGTTTTTGATGATATTACTGGTTGTGTTTTTGCTCAAAATCAAATATATGACGTATACCAATATCGGTTTGAGTGCACTTGTCAATATTTGCGGGACTTCTTTGCATGAAATCGCGCACTTTGTCACAGGCCTTGTTTTGAATGCGCAACCGACAAATCTCACGTTGTGGCCCAGAAAAATCGATGGTAGGTATGTGTTGGGACAGTGTGATTTTAGAAATATCAGATTTTACAATGCTTTTCCGGCAGCGCTTGCTCCTTTGATGCTATTGGTGCTCGGGTATATGCTGAATAAGTGGTTTTTTGCCAATATCAAGGTCGGGTATTTAAATTATATCGGTTATATCTTTTTACAAACCGTGCTGATTGAGAATGCGTTGCCGTCAAGACAAGATGTAAAGGTTGCATTTTCAAACCCGCTCGGCGTTGTGATGTATGTGGCGCTGATACTGGCATTGATGGTGCTCTTTTTGTAAAATATCATCTGAAAGGAATGAAGATGTCATATTGCGACTGGGATAAAGCATCGCCTGTTACCCGAAAATATCATGATATGATATGGGGTGTGCCGTTGCATGATGATATAGGGCAGTTCGAATTTTTGATGATGGAAGTGATGCAATGCGGCTTAAATTGGGATTTGGTGATGAATAAACGCGATATTTTGCGCCGTTGTTTTGATGGTTTTGATTTTGAAAAAATCGCTTTATACGGTGCGGCAGATGTGACGCGTATTATGGCAACCGAAGGCATGATCAAAAGTGTGCGCAAAATCAATGCAGTGATCAATAATGCCAAATGTTTTCAAAAAATCAGAGCGGAATTTAAAAGTTTTGATGCGTATTTATGGCGTTATTCATCAGGGAAAACCATTTTGTATGACAAACATGATCAAGGCTATATTCCGGCAAGCAACGGTTTGGCCCAAAAAATAAGTGATGATTTGAAAAAACGCGGCTTGCAGTTTATCGGGCCGATTACCGTTTATTCGCACTTGCAGGCGTGCGGTATTATCAATGATCATGATAGTCATTGTGCACAATACCGTTATATCAATACGCATTATCCGACGGTTAAAAAACCGCGTGACCGGGAAGAAGGTGTTAAGTTTTACGGAGATAAAAAAACTGACCTTAAGGTCAGCTGAAATGGGGCGGATTATGAGACTCGAACTCACGACATCTGGTACCACAAACCAGCGCTCTAACCAACTGAGCTAAATCCGCCATCGGTCAAACAATCTTTTAATGATTTTATCACACAATGTCAAGATAAAAAATGCATTGTTCGGTAAATTTTATGTTTGCGATAAATTATGGTATTTTATATGATAAAAGATGTAAGATATTAAGTCATTTTTAATTGTTTGCCGTGTAAAATGGGCAAGGATTCGAATAAAAAGACAATAAATGATGTTAATAGAAGTTATGACATTTTCGGTTTTGACGCGGCTCGGTGCGGCTATTGAACAAAGTTTTGGCGGTGCGGGCGGTTTTTTCAGACATGCTTTGGTCGGCACGGATAATTTGCGTATGGTGTCGATTATACTGTTGTTGCTTGCTTTCAGTCTGTTTTTGTTTTTGATTGTGATTTTGTATATCAAGTCATTATTGTCCTTTATTAAAGAAAACAGCGAAGGCTTTTTGAACAACAATTCAGGCAGCGGATCGGCAAGCGTCGGCGGTCATAACAAAGATGTCGAACTTGAAAAAGAACTTGAAAAAGAACTTGAGCGAGATTTGGAGGCTTCACGTATCAATAGGGATATGATGGAGAAAAAGGAAAAAGAGCGTGCACTCAAGAAACAACAGGAAAAACGTGCGAAAACAAACGCAAAAGAAGAAGCCGTTGTCAAAGAACGTTCAAAAGTTGTGGAATTTGATTGGAAAACGGGTCGTATCACGGAATTGGATGAACGTTCGGCAGGTGTGTCATTATCTGCGGTGCAACAAAGCGAACCGCTTAAAAATTTGACAGGTCTGATTATCAATATGTTAGGACGCGGTATTGATGCCGGAAAAATTGCACAAACCATTAAAAACAAGACATCTTCTTTGGCCTCGGAAGAGGAAGTGATTCAAACGATTGATTCTATCAAGAGTTTTATTTCGATTGCTAATAACGGTAAGTTTGCACAATTACCGGACGGGCAGTTGTTGCCGGATCCAGAAGATGCATTGACGCACTTGGCACACGGCAGGACGGATGAGTGTTTGTCGTTGATGGAAGCCTTGATTAATGCGATGGTCGACAAGGCTGCGCAAACGAATATGACTCAAAAACGAGATTTAATCTTTTTGGAAGCATCAAATTATGCCTGTGTTTTCGGATCAATCGCGCAAATTGATCAAGATGCGGAATTGGCAAACGGTGCTTTTGAATTGGCTGTTGAATTGTCGCCGAAAAATGCGAATGCTTGGAGCCGCTGCGGTGATTCGTATGTTGATTTGCACAATGACAGCAAAGCCATGCTTGCGTACCAAAATGTGTTGGCCTTGGGGGATGTCAATATGTATCCGCACCAAATTGCCAACGCCGATAAGCATTTGGCAAAATTCTATGAGGCTCAGGGTGATGTGAAAAAGGCAATGTCACTTGCAAAAGCGAGTGAAGACTATTATGCCTTGATCGGTATTGATGCGCTGCTCAGCCCCAAAGAGCAGAATATCATTGATATCATCGAAGAAAAACAAGACGAGACGATGGGCGAAATTATCGGTAAGTTGATGAATTTGTCCCGCAAAAAGCACATGGAACGCGCCATCGGTCAATCAATATAATCTGTCGAATACAGGGCAATTTTGAAGATGAAGTCTAATGACAATTGACTTCTTCAAAAGTGGCTTCAACGGTAAACGTCAGTGTTTGTGAGTTTTGGTTTTCCAAATTTAAGCGCCACTGATACATATTGCCGTCTTTTGCATCATAAGAGCCTTCGATATTTTGTTTGGCAATCTTCATATCGGGCGATAAATGCTGCTTAAAGACAAGAATTGTATCTTTGTCGCTTGTGTTTTTGGCATTGACGGTCACATCGTAGGCACGCACAATTTTATAACGCGGACAACGATCGCTTTTGGTGGTAATGACATTTTCACTGAGTTTGGCAATATTTGTGACTTTGCCGTCAACCGTCACATCAAACATTTTACCGATGTTGAGTTCTAAAGTTTCATCTTTGGGTGTTTGCCCGATGCGATTTTCACCGATAAATTGAAGATTGTTTTTTGAATCCGTTTGATAAAAGCGCATCACACCGGTCGGCAAAGGCAAGCCTAAGTTAGATGTTGTTTCGTTTTTGATGATGTAGAAAATTTCGGGATGTGCTTTTTCAAAATGGGCGGCGTGTGTGCTGCTGAAATAAAGGGGCGATGATAAACGGCCCTCTTTTTCATAGGAGACATCTTTGGCTTCAATCAAAGCCATTTGCTTTGTTTGATTGTCTTCAAGCGTTGTGCGATAGGGGAGCGTATAAAGCTGATAGGCACTGAAAGTTTCGGGCTCAACGGAAGATGACTCATAAGCCATATCTTCGGCGATGCCGGCCGACATTGCGTTGGCCATCACCATTTTGCGTGAGACCATCATAGGACTGCGGACTTTGTTGACATCACCTGCGATTAATTGAATGGAAACATCATCATAAGAGGCACCGGACTGATTGGTGATGCTGACCCAACCGGTTAAATCAAGAACCTTGTCATCTTTGATGTCGGCAACATAATTTGTGCTCCAGGCAAGGCCGCGACTTAAATAAGCAAGCGTGATATCACTTAAACCGGCCTTGAGACTTGAAATTTTGGCGGTTAAAGTCGGCTTTTGATTGAGCCGCTGCGGCAAATCATCAAACACCAAGCGACCGTCAAAGTTGGTTTCAATTCCGTAATCAAATTGCAGTATCGGTTGTCCGCCTTGGAATGCAACCAGTTTGGCAGGTGCAAAAATATTTTCGCCCGTTTGCGGATTGACGCGCACGGTTTTGATATCTTGGCCGACTTTTTTTGAAATAATGTTGAAAGGCGTTAAAAGAGCATCATCATAATTTTGTTCCAACACGCGAATATCCGCGCCCAAAATCATCACACTGGCCGGTTGAATGGCAGAGGCAATACCCTCAAACGCAACCACATTTTCGCCCGCTGTCAATTGTAAAGGACGCACATCTTTGATGAGTGCCAAATCATTGTTGTAGACCGTCATTGAAATGTTTTTGGAAGCCGGGCGGGCAATATTTTGTGCCGAAACGGGACATACCATCACAAAAGAAAGAATAACGGCAAGAGACAAAAACATGATAAATTCCTTTCTTAAAAAAATACCGATGTCGACGAAAACTTAATGTTTAATCGTCAAGAATTTTGTGCGCAAAATCAATGCTGAAAGAGCTGTTTTTATCAGACTCTAAAGCCAATTGATAAACATCCATCACCTTATTTTTAAGTTCCGGTTTTGCTTTGATGATTTCGTTTAAATTGCGATAAATCCATGTCATTGATTCGGGATTGTTGGCGCATTCACGTATGGCATAACGGAAAGTATCAAGACATCCGTCGGTAAATTGCGGACTTTCAATCAATAATATGCGAAGCGTCTGATAACTCCATGAAAGCGAATAAGAATTGCTCTGCGGAGATTTGAGTGCTTGGCGCATCAGTTGAAAAACTTTATCGACATGCTTAGGCGCATCTTGTAACAACTTTTTGAGTGTGTTGAAAGCGGCAAGCAAACTGAGATATGAGTTGTGCTCGGATGATAAAGTGGCTTCAAAAGTGCGAAAAATGTCCGGCGCATATTTTTCGTTTTCAACAACCATACGCGCCAAATATTCATACGCGACGGAAAGCGAATTGTTGGTGTTGGTATCGGATTGTAAAATGTGTGAAATCGTATTTAAGA
>JAGCTK010000203.1 GCA_017963715.1 Alphaproteobacteria bacterium
AACTTCCGATGCCAAACGGTCAAACGCCTGCTCATAAATTTGGCGTTCACTGTATGACTGTTCGGCCAAATTTTCACGACGATACAAATCACGCACAACTTCTGCCACGGCTACCGGATTGCCCGAATTGATTTTGTTGGTATATTCCTGCGCACGATGCGACCACATCACCTTTTTGACCTTGGCCTTGCCTTTTAAGGTTTCAAGTGCCGTGTCCATCGTCTTGGGCTCGGATATTTTGCGCAACCCGACACTTGCCACTTTGGCAACGGGAATACGCAACGTCATTTTTTCTCTGTCAAAATTAACGACCAGCAATTCAAGTTCTGTCCCAGCAATATTTTGTTTGGAAAGGTCAGCAACCTTTCCGACACCATGTGAGGGATATACGACATAATCCCCTGAGTTAAAAGCAACAGTCGGTATTTTTTTTGTGCTCATGAATATCCACCTATTTTCAAATTTTTTAAAACAAACAAATGTATTTATACCATATTTTTTGACATAAATCCAGTATAAATTTTAAAAATTATTGATTAAATGCGGCAAACAGAATAAATTATAAACATGAAACTGTTTTTTAAGCGGAGGATTTGAAATGTTAAAAAAGATTTGTGGCCTGTTAGGTGTCTTTATGTGTCTGAATGCGTGCACGTCAAGTAGTGTTCCCGTGATTCGTACGAAGGCAAAAAATCCGATTGAAATGGGTAATAAAACAGGTAGCCAGTGCTCTTTATATATATTGGGTATTTTCGGTCCGTTCGGAAATGCTTCCATTCCGGGGGCGGCCGAAAACGGCGGTATCACAAAGGTTACATACTATGATACAACCACAAAATCTTATATTTTGTATTCGCACAGATGCCTGAATGTTTACGGATATTAACACTTGGTTAAATGTAATCACAATTTGTTACAAAATGTGACATTTGTGTGATTTTTTCTTGATTTTTTCTTTTTTATAGAGTTTTTATGACATCAAAATGTTATATGGTTCAACTTATCAGAAAAGGAAAAATTATGCAAAAACTTTTAACATTGACAGCTCTTGGTTTAATTTTAAGCACGCTTGAAGCAAGTGCGGCCGGGTTTCATTTGCGTGAACAATCTGCTGCTGCACAAGGTAATGCCTTTGCAGGTGCAACGGCCGGTGCGGATAATATATCGTATGCTTATTTTAATGCGGCAGGATTGACACGTCATAAAGGCACGAATATCAATTTTGGCGGTACATATATTGCGCCGAAAGCCAAAGCGCAAAATGTGCATGATGCGGCTTGGAACAGAGATGCCGATGTCGAAAATATCGTGCATGCTGCCGTGGCACCGAATGCAGCCATCTCACACCAGTTAAATGACAAAACATTTATCGGTTTGGGTTTGAACGTGCCTTATGGTATGATTACAAAATATGATGAAGATTGGGCAGGAAGAGAGCATGGTGTGACCTCTAAAATTATTTCGGCAACATTTACACCGATGGTGGCCTATAAAGCGACTGATAAACTCTCACTCGGCGCCGGTTTGCAAATTCAATATTTGAAAGCAAGATTAACAACCGGTGTCACCCATCCCTTAGCCGGCAAACTTAATTCATCGGTGGAAGGTGATGCGCTTGATTTAGGATGGCAGTTAAGTTCAATGTATGAGTTTAACGATAAGACACGCGTTGGTTTGTCATATCGCAGTAAAGTGATGCATAAGTTAAAAGGTACAAACAAAACTTATCGTGCGGGAACAGGCACACCGTTGACTGGTTCTAAAAGCATTTCGGCACACCTTAATACACCGGCAATGCTCTCAATGGGTGTGTCACATCAATTAAATGAAAAATGGACATTGATGGCCGAATATCAACGCGTATTTTGGAGTTCATTCAGAGATTTGTATATTCGCTATCAATCAAATGATGCCATGCTTTCTGCTGTTAGAGAAAAATGGCGCGATACCAATTTTTGGGCGATTGGTGCAAGCTATCAAATCGACAATCAGTGGAAGTGGCGTTTGGGTTTGGCCTATGACCAATCGGCCATCAGATTGCAACATCGTACACCGCGAATCCCAGATTCTGACAGATTGTGGTATTCAACAGGTCTCAATTATGAATACAATGAGCATCTGACATTTGATGTGGCTTACACATATATCTATGCACACAAAGCCCATTTGGATACTGCTTTGACGGGTAATAAAGGTGCAAATGTGACGGCAGATTTTACAAACTCCGTGCAATTGTTCGGTGTGTCGCTTAATTATAAATTCTAAAAGACGAGAAAGTGTTTTCAAACAAAAAATCCGCCAGCGATGCTGACGGATTTTTTTTAGAGGTTTTGACGTACTTCCAATGTGGCATGACCGACTTTTGTGCCACGTGACGTTACGATGACCTCAATGCGTTTTTTGTTTTTTGCCTGGAAGAGCTTGTATTGCTCTTCGTCCAAACGCATCACGACGGTAAAGATAAAGCCGCTTTCCCGGATAAGGCCATAAACGCGGTATTCATTGTCTTCCTGTTCTTCGGATAAAATATCCATCTCATAGACTTTATCCGTGCTCACAATCTTTGGCAGGTAGACATACCAGACCATCAAGCCGATGAAGGCGAAAAACACGTATGCAACAATAGCCAAACCTATCGGACCGGCCGGCTGATAAATGCCGCAGATAATAAACCCGACCAAAACAAAAAAATTGAAAACCAAGACAGTGTTGACCCTTGAGAGTTTCAATTGTTTGCGGTAATCATCGACGTCTACCAAGCGGAGAAACAAGCAAAGCGTGTACACCCAAAAGAAAATGCGGTAGTAATCAAAAAAACTCATAATTTTAATATGTATTTAAGGTGAATAATAATCAATTTTGTTCCCATTCTACAAAATATAAAAATTTTGTCAAGCAAAAAATCAGTTTTTTTGAAATCAAATTTTTTGTGTGATTAAATTCAAAGAAAGACGCTTTTTTGTGGAATATTTTGGTGTTTTGAAGCGAAGGTCGACGTAGGACTTGACTCATCGACAAAATCATGTTAGCATATATTCGTAAAAATATATTTATGTCTAACTTTATAATTTTGGTATGGAACAGAGTATTGGTCTTTTAGTCATGTTGGTAGTTCTGGCTATTTTGATGACATTTGCCTTCAGAAAAGCAAAAAAAGAACTTCAACAGGAGGAAGCGTTAAAGAACGCAAAAAATGCACAAATCCTTGCAGCACACACCATGCCGTGTGGCGTTGTAATTGATGATGAGCATCTGCTCAAGGCAGTCGATTCGGATTTTTGTTGTTTTGACAAGACAAACCTCGGATGGTTGATCAACTATGTCGGCCATAAAATCGTGGAATTCCAAAACGACGAATCTTGGCGTTCTTTGATGGATCGTTTAACCTCCATTCGAAATGCGATCTATCAGGATCGTTAAAAAAATGGCGGTATCTGTTGCAAAAAGGCTTTCTTTGGTTTTCAAAGAAGCCTTTTTGTTTTGAGGGTTAAAACAAATCGGGTTGCGTGTTGTGTGAAATATCATAAATGGCTTGTTTGACAATCGGCAGCGTCACGGCACGTTTTAAGCACAGCGACAATTCATCGGCGCGTTCAACCACCTTGATGGCGTATGAAAATGAGCGCTCCATGTTGTGCACAATATAGCGCACAACATCAGCCGGCACCGTGATTTGCCGGTCACTGAAAAGTTTGACAATGAGCGCTTCCAAAAGCGAATCATCAGGCTCTAAAATGGCAACGTTCGGCACCATCTTAAGCCTTGATTTTAAGTCCGGCAAGTCAAAGTTGATGCGTGCTAAAGGCCATTTGGATGTGAACAGCAGATAGCCGCCCTCATTATGGTAAAGATTGTAGAGATGGAACAGGGCTTGATTGTCGACTTTTTGCGTCACATCTTCAACAACCAGACACGGGTTTTGGGCGTAAAGTCGTGCCACCATAGACATTTTAATGTCGGATGCTTTGATGATTTTGACCTTAATAGGTTTGCTGCACTTGAGTGCCACTTGGTCGGCAAAAATATGCGCCAAATGCGTTTTGCCACAGCCTTTCGGCCCGTAAATCGACAACGCAAAAAACGGCCATGTCGGCCAACTTTCAACGGCTTTTAAGGCCTCGGCATTACACGTTGATACCATAAAATCAGGCCTTAGATACATAACATTGGGCTTAAATGCAAAAGAACCTTGAAGTTGCGAATTATTCATTTTCGTTTTGCCCATTTAAAACGTCAAATACTTTTTTTGTTAAATCGCCGAGGCTGTATGGCTTGGCAATAAATGTAAAATCCGTGCTTCCGGCCAATTCTTTTTGCGCAATCTCTTCGGAATAACCCGATGCCAATATAATTTTGATGTCTTTCAACCTTTTGCGCATTTCTTTGGCCAGTTCCGCGCCGCTCATGCCCGGCATGACCATATCGGTAACCATCAAGTCAAAATCACCGGTTTGTTCCAATGCACTTTCGGCCGAAGGACATTCCACAACCTGAAAACCTTTTTTGCGCAAGGCACGCACGCCGAATGCACGCACCGACGCCTCATCTTCAACAAACAAAATCTTGATTTCACCGGCTTGTTTCAAATTGTTGTTGCCGTGATCGAGTTTTGACACATTTAAGCCGAAAATCAACTTCGGTGCTTCGGAACTGATTGAGGTCAAAACAGGTATCGCAGATGCGGTGTCGCTCTTTTGTTTTTGAGGTTGTTCAGCGCTCGTTTCAAAACGCGGCAAATAAATCTTGAATGTGGTCCCGACACCGACTTGGCTTTCGACTTTTAAAAAGCCTTTGGTTTGCGTGATGATGCCGTAAACCGTGGCCAAGCCTAAACCTGTGCCCGAACCGACAACATTTTGCTTGGTCGAAAAGAACGGGTCAAAAATGCGGGATAAATTCTCTTGCTTGATGCCGCAACCCGTATCTGCAACGCTGATAACGACAAAATCGCCGGGGGCAATTGTTTCACCGCCGAAAATATAAGGTTCGATCAGTGTTTCGACGCGTGTCGATATTTCAAGTGTTCCTTTGCCGTTCATGGCATCTTTGGCATTGACCATCAAATTCATAATCACTTGCGTCAATTGGACGGGATCAATCCTCACAAAACCAAGATTGGTGCCGTGATTTAACTTGAAAGTGATTTGTTCACCCAAAATACGCTTTAAAAGTTGATTGAGGTCAGCAAATGTGTCTGTGACATCAATCAATTTCGGATTGGAGGGTTGTTGGCGTGAAAAAGCCAATAATTGACGCACAAGGCCGGCCGCTCTGACGGCATTTTGTTTGATTTCATTCAAATCGGCAAATGAAGGATCGCCTATTCTGTGACGTTGCAACAATAAGTCGCAAAAACCAATCATCGCGGTCAAGAGGTTGTTGAAATCATGGTCAATACTGCCGGCAAATTGCCCCATAGCCTGCATTTTTTGCGCCTGCACAAATTGTGCCTCAAGATTTTTGTTTTTGGTGGTATCTTCAAGATAGATAAAAAGGCCTGTCAATGTGAGCGCGTTTTTCTTCATTTCGCGATAAGGAAAGACCGTGATTTGAACCGTTTTTTGCGAGCGTAAATGTGCTTCAAAAGCGGTGCTTTGCGTATCACTGACGGCATCATATTTGGCATAAATTTGCTCTAAATGTTTGAGATCTTCTTTGCCGAAACAATCGGCCAAAATCGGTTTTGGCTTGTCAAATGCCAAAATCTCTTTGGCTTTGGGATTATAAGCGCTGATTTGTCCGTGCGGTGTCACGAACATGGCACCGATCGGGCTTTGGTCAAAAATTTGTTGATAATCTTGACGGCTGTGCTCAAGTTGATTTAACAAAGTTTCATCCGTTGGCAAATCAAACAGCATCAGACCGCGCGTCTTTAAATGATTGTTTTCGGAATAGATGGTTTGAACGACATAGGCTTGATGTCTGTTTTTGGCCTTAAAACGCACAAACGAGGCATTGGATGGTGTGTTTTGAAGCACCGAAACATCTTGTTCGTTAATAAAATCGGTCAAAGAGCGACCGACGATTTTTTCGGCCGCATCGGCACAAGCGGCTGCAAAGGCATCATTGGCATATTCTATTTTTTGGTTTTCATCCAAAACATACAAACCAAGCGGCATACCCTTAACAAATCGGCTGAGTTTTTGGCGTTCCTGCTCTAAAATCTGTTCGATATTTTGGGCGGCGGTGACATCATCGATTTGCCAGAAAAAATAAACGTCTTTTTTGATTTTTTCAATCGAAAATTCCGACTCGAAAATATCATTTTTCTTAAGATATAACGGTCTGAGATTGACCTGATACCAACGATGCTCGTCATCATTTATGAGCTCAATCAAACTTTTTTCTTCTTTGAGATTTTTTAAGGCGCTGTTTAACCGCTCAAGTGCGGATTGGCTGTGCTTATCGCCGGATGCATGCTTTTTTAGAAAGGCCATCACCGATTTGTTTTCAAACAAACGGTCGGCGGCTTTGTTTTCAATTACGGCATCAAAAACGGCATTTTCAATGCGACAAATTTGTTCTTTGGCATCTAAAATGACATTGGCCAACCCGCCGTATGTCAAAGCCTCTTCGCTTTGCGAAATAAGCGCGATGGCCAAACCGATGGCCACCATGGTCAAAAAAAGCGTCAGAGATAAAAACAACAACGAATTTTGCGGAAAAATAAACAGCATTAAGATGCTCAATGCGGTCGAAATAATCGCAAAAACAAGACCTAACAGCATTTTTTCCAAATGCTTGTCCGGCCGGTATAATGTTTTTGCGTTTGCCATCTGAGTGCCTTACAATCCGAAATATTAAGTCGTTAAATCGGGCTCTGTTTTGCCGGTGCGTTGCTCAATTTGCGCAATTAAAGCCGCAATCTTGAGATATTTTTTGAGCACATCTTTGGGATTTAAGTCAAAATTGTGTTTGTCATAGGCTTCGATATATACACGCAGTGTTGCGCCGTTGGTGCCGGTGCCGGATAAGCGATAACAAATCCGCGCGCCGTCTTCAAAATAAACGAGCAAGCCGTTTTTGGTTGAACTGCCGTCGACAACATCATGATATACAAAAGGATGTGCGCGTGAAACTTTGCATCCCTCAAAAATTTTGCCTTCAAACGAGGGCAGGTTTTCTTCCAAATCGTGCATCAAAGCATCGGCCACGTTTGAATCAATGCCGTCATAGTCAAAGCGCAAATAATATGTTCGGCCGTATTTTGCCCAAAAATCACGCGTGATTTGCTCAACCGATTTGCCGGTCGCAGCAATGATATTGAGCCAAAACAGAATGGCCCAAATACCGTCTTTTTCTCGGATGTGGGATGAACTGGTGCCAAAACTTTCCTCACCGCAGAATGTGATGCGGTTGGTGTCCATCAGGTTGCAAAAATTCTTCCAGCCGGTCGGCACTTCATAGCAGGCGATATTCAATTTTTCGGCCACGCGGCAGACGGCCGTCGAGGTGGCTGCCGATTTTGCAACGCCGTAAATACCGTCTTTATAGGCCGGAATATAGCGATAATTGTCGGTCAAAATGGCCAAACTGTCAGACGGGGAAACAAAGAATTTTTTACCCAAAATCATATTGCGGTCACCGTCACCGTCATTGGCACCCGCAAAATCGGGTGCATGGTCGGAATACATCAAATCGACCAAATGTTTGGCATAGACAAGGTTAGGGTCGGGGTGTAAACCGCCAAAATCGGGCAGGGGTTTTGCCTGATGGACGGAACCCTTCGGTGCACCCAAAACTTCTTCAAAAATCTTGATGCCATACGGGCCGGTCACGGCATTCATCGCGTCAAAAACAAACGTAAATCCGCTTTGAAACAGTTTTTTAATGGCATCAAAATCAAAAATTTCTTCCATCATCAAAAGATAATCTTTAATCGGGTCAATCACCTCAATTTCCATATGATCCAAATATTGAATGCCGAGTTTTGAAAGGTCGATATCAGGTGTATCAAGTGTTTTAAATGATGTGATTGTTTTGGTTTTTTCATAAATTTTTTCGCTGATTTGTGCCGAGCATTGACCGCCGTTTGAAGTGGCATATTTGATGCCGAAATCGCCGTTTTCACCGCCCGGGTTGTGTGAGGCGGTCAACGTGATGCCGCCGTCAGCCTTGTTTTTGAGTAAAATACGTGATGATGCCGGCGTTGATAACATACCGTTTTGGCCGATGATGAGTTTTTTCATACCGTTGGCGGCTGACATTTTGATAATTTTTTGGATGGCAATATCGTTGTAATAACGTCCGTCACCGCTTAAAACAAAAGTTTTGCCTTGAACACCGCCGATTGAATCAAATAGGCTTTGCACAAAATTTTCGAGATAATTTTGTTGTATGATGGTTTTGACTTTTTTTCTAATGCCGGCCGTCCCCATTTTTTGATCTTGATAAGGTGTGGTCTCAACTGTTTTAATCATCATGTATTTTCTCCTTTGAAGATGATAAGCGCATTTTGCCGCATTTAAACGAAAAGGTAAAGCAAAAAATAGAACATTTTACAAGTATTTATCAGTCTTCATAAAAAAAGTCGTAGAGTTTTAAGTAAACCACGATTTGCACCAAATTCGTGACGGCATTTTTGATGCTGAGCATCACGGGCGAGAGCGCACCGATAAAACTCAAGATAAACGGAAAAACGGCATATACGCCAAATAAAATCACAAAAATTTTAAGATAAAATCCCTGTGTTTTGGTATATGTGTCCCAAAGTGACTGATTTTTGCCGTTGATGCTCGAAATCCACGAAAAACCGGGGATAAAAAATGTAAATGTCAAGAGAAATACAATCGGGATATAAAGCAGAAATTGTCCTGTTTTGGAAGCGTTCAAAAAATAATAGCCGTTTTTCAAAAAAGCATAAATATCCGGAAAACCGACCAGCCATTTTGCCATATATTTGAGGGTTTTAAGGCCGATATGCCCGCACATAATCACAACCATCGACAAGGCAAACACCACAACCATTTTCACAACGGAATCAACAATTTTTTCGCTGGTAAACCACGGTTTTTGCTCGTAATAAACGCTGACAAACAGGTAATAAAAAATATAGCAAAAGATGCTGTATAATGTCAGCATCAAAAGTTGATGACGAAAGGCATATTTTAAACTGATAAATGATGCCAAAAAGGCCACCACGCCGAACACACCCAGAATCAGCACATTTTTGACCATAAACGACAACGATTCGGAACAAAATTTTTTGAGATTGAGTGTTTCGGCCATCAGATTGCCTCGATTATCCGCGTGTTTTCATAAAATTTTCGAGCCAATGAATGTCATATGTGCCGTCGATAAATTCCTGTTGCGCAATCACATCCTGCAAAAGCGGTATGGTGGTATCAATCCCCATAATGACAAATTCATCCAAAGCGCGACGCAGGCGCATCATGGCCGCACTTCGGGTTTTGGCATTGACGATCAGTTTGGCAATCATACTGTCATAGCAAGGGGGAATGGTATAACCGGAATAAACTTCCGAATCGACTCTCACGCCCAATCCGCCGGGGGCGTGCCATTCGTCGATTTTACCGGGACAAGGCA
>JAGCTK010000204.1 GCA_017963715.1 Alphaproteobacteria bacterium
ACATTACAATATTCCTTTATGTCATGACATGTCTATGCTATTCTTTTTTGATCAAAAAGTCTAACACGATTATCATCAAATCCCCAACTTATCACGTCAAAGAGATTCGACTTTTGATGTTATCATAATCTGAAAAGATTAACATATGTTAAAGAAAGTTTTTGAAATTCTCGGATTTCGTATCAAGCCGCTTCCAAGATTCCAAAAACACAATTTACAAAATTTCGACTTCCGTTTGCGAATAACGCAACACTGTAAACCCGAGCGGATTCATCAACCTTTTGGCCATAAACATACGCGCCGGAATAAATGCGGCCGTTAATGATGCCGTCCAATAATGCGTTTTAAGCACCATCAAATTAGAACTTCCGTTTTCACTGTTGTATGAAACTTCATTGACCTTAAAATCCACTTTCCAGACCGGACTGTTTTCGCCGCCCACTTTTCCGAGTGAAATAATTTCGACATCTCTAACAACATTGGTGGCCAACAATGTCGAAAGTTTGCCGACCTCAGCCTGATTAAAGTCAATATACACCTGCGGCGCCGACAAATAGTTCACCACACCGCCGGCAAACCATCTGGCCTGCATTTCGCGTTCGTCATTGATCACCGAATTGCGCAAAATGATATATTGTTTGATAAATGTCTCCATAATTTGCTTTTTAGAGGGCATATCCTGCTCGATGGCCTCATATCTGACCATCATATCCGAACTGTCCTGACTGATAATCAAAAACGGCTTGACGGTCACTTGCGGTGCCATTTTAAAAAGCACCAGCGATGCACTCAAGAAAAACGCAAAGCATACCATACAAAGCAATACCGTCAGGCGAAGAAGCCATTGATAATACATTTCTTTCAAACTTTTACGCTCTTTAGCCGGCGCTTCGATGTACGCGGGTGTTTGTTTTTGTGCACTTTCAATTGCCAATGTTTGCTGATTATTTTCCAACTCAGTCATATGTTTACCTTCTTAGAAATACCTTGCCAAAAACGGTACTTCAAACTCATTTAATTGTTTTTCAAATTCGCTTTGTGCATCTTCGCCGTATGTATCCACCACTTGGCTGTCCACCTGTTTTTGTTTGATCTGCTCATTAAGCGCGGCGTCCGGCTCCGTATTATCCGAAAGTAAAACCCATTCTTCCTTATCCATTTCCATAACCTGACGCATACGGTCAACTTTGTCTTTGCGTTCCTGCACACCTTCGGTGAGTGTCGTCGGCAAAGTATTTTCAACCTTGACAGCCTGTGCTATAAAGTTGTTTTTGCCGTTCTTTAAGCACTTAGCAACCGTTTGATATGTTTGTTCATCGGCAATAAATTCCGTCGATGCAACTTCGGTTTGGGCACGAACATCACTGATATATCCCGTCGGTTTTAAGCTGTAGTGGCAGTCGGCCTCTTTGAGCACCTCTTCGATTTGCTGACGAGATTCATCTATCTGCACTTCCAGTTGATACATTTTTGCCTGATAGGCTTTTTCCACATCCACAAACTTCAGATAATCGCCGAATTGGTTACGCGCCATCAAACGATTGGTATACTCTTTGACTTCATCTTCATCCAATTCTCTATCCGGATCAAAATATGAGACAAGTTTGACAATATCATCCGAAAACCTCAAGCCGTCATCATATGTCAAAAACAGTGACAATTCACCCACCGGAACCTGAGCCGGTTTTTCACCTTTAGCCTTAAAGAAAGCATCTCTTAATCTTTGATTTCTTTCTAAGGCAGCCTGCAACAACATCGGCGGCACGTTTGGCTGTTCACCCGTCAAAATTTCCGAAATATCCACATCACGTTCCACAAAACCGTTCGGCGCCAAAATTTGTTTCCAAATGGTCGGCAAATTCTTTTCCATCCCTTTCAAAAATTCATAACGTGTGGTTTTGGGTGTCCCTTTTCTCTGGGCAATTTTTGCAATCTGATCATAGTCACCCCTGTCAAAATGCAGAATTTCTCTGATTGGGGCGGAACGCTCAGCCGCAATGCGTCTGGGCGCCGTAAAATCACGTCCTTTCGGTGTCAGACCGACAAAATATACCTTATCTTCTTTGTCACAACCCAAATTTTCACAATTGCCGTTAAAGGCCGCTTGTGAAATCAAATCAGCCGCTACTGTGATAAATCCGGCGTTGCCGATTACCAAATTCGAGACAGATTTACTCAACGTCGGGATACCGGCCTGATTAATTTCGCTCAGCATATCCTGATGAATTCTTAACATGTTGTTATAAGCATTCGGGTTGTATTTTTCTTCCCCTAAATCAATAATTCTGTCATAAGCCCTTTCAACGGCACTTTGCGCTGCCTCTTTATAAGCCGAGAACATATCAACCGCCATACCGTAAATGTTGTCAACAATCGCGTCGCCGGCTTGTTCCAAAACTTTCACTTCGGCTGATACGCTGGCGTTGCGTTTTTGTTGTTCTTCATGCAAATCGGCAAAATATTTTGCTTCAACCAACATTGCCTGCTCCAAATATGCTTTTTGACGTTCCTCAATCTTTTTATCAAATTCCTGTGCACTCTTGTTTAAGGCATCCATATCAGCTTGCCCGCCATCCATATTTGATGTCATACTGTCAAGTTCTCTTTGTGCTTCGGCAATAATGGCTTCCTGCTCTTTTTTAGCGGCTTCAGCCTCACTTTTGGCACTTTCATTTTTCTTTTTGATGGCTGTTTGAATAGCATCATTTTGCGTATTGATGTTATTTTGTGCTTCTTCAATTTTGTTTTTCAAGTCGTTATAATGTTTTTTATGCGTATTGAGTGGTGCTTTGAGTTCCTCAATGCGGGCATAAACTTCTTCTTTTTCGGCTTTCAAATCGGCAATATCATTATCCCGACTTTCAATCAAGCGTTGCGTCTCGGCATCAAATTTTGTTTTGAGTTCACCAACTACATTCGTATCCGGATTTTGCTTCAAATCATCCATAAAACCTTTCAAATCTCTCGCAATCGTGATGTTCATCGATTTTTTTGCTTTTTTAAGTTTGTTTTCTAAAGACTTTCTGTAAGCTTTCACTTTTTCGGCCTTTTGCGTATCGGTTGATGGAATCTTGGCTGCATATGCTTGAACGGCATTTTCATCAATGGTCATTGCCTCACTGATTTGAGATGCAATATTAAAAATGACCGGCTGAATGGCGCGTTTATTAAAATACAGAGCCATATTGCGATACTTTTCGCGCAAATATTGGTCATAAAATTTCTTTTCATCCGACCAAATGGGATAAGGCATTTTGGCTTTTACTTCAGTATTTGCGCCAATCAAGCGCGCACGCTCGGCACCTGCCTGCCAACGTATCAATTCTTGTATACGTGTGGCTTCCGCAGCAAAATCTTTAGCCGATTCATCCGCCGGTTGTTCACTGGTACCCAAAATTTTAGCTCTACTACCCTCAGGATCTTCTCTTTGCGAGGCCAAATCAAGCGATGTATTGCTATCAGGCGTCACAGATTCAAGCGAGCCTTCAATCGCTGACGTCATAACATCTGTATTATTCTCAAGTTGAGCCAAGGTATAGACCGAAATCATTTCTTTAGACCAACCGCGTTTTTTGGTATAGGCTTCCACACCAAACATTTGATCGGGACAAACAATCATCTCCGTATTATAGGTCACCAATTCGTCCTGCGATTTACATCCCGTCAACAAAGGACATTGTTTACCGAGGTGAACCGTTTGCAATCTGCACCCCTTTCCAAACCATATATCTGCCGGTGAATCATAATAAGTACCAAGATATGTCACGGCATTTTTTTCGGCTTGGATAAGGTTTCCAATGGCTTTATCATGCAAGCGACGCATTTTTTCATATTCGATAAACGGCCCTCTCAAATCGGACAACTGTTGCTTTAAGTTGTGCATTTTTTGTGCCGTGCTGAGCAAACGATACACTTCGTCCAACGTTGTCATCGCTTTTAACTGATCTTCCTTAAAAGCCGCTGTTTGTTTGCGTTTCGGCGCCTGCACCAGACTGAATTTTGAGCGTGCCGATTGCTGCGCAAAACCCATCTTCTCCGTGCTTTCATAATGCCCGCGATAATTAAAGGAATGTTTCTCGCTATCCGAAACACGATCGGCCTCTTCTTCATTAAACGGCTTGATGCCGTCCTGCAAAACCATGGCCGCCGATGCCTGCGCATTTAAGGCCATCAGTTCTTCATACACTCTTAAATAAGAATCAAGCGTTTTCTTGAGTTTATAACTGTTGACATAATTGCCCAGTTCTTCATCGGCCGGTGATGCTTCACAATTGCCGCTCGTTGATTGTCCCAAAATATAGCACGAAGACAAATCATTCAGTTCTTCCTGAAGCGCCGGTAATGTGTCATCTTCGATATAGCGCGCCGCCACATCGATTTCAAGCATATTGTCATTGGCAAACTCCACCTGCTTTTTAAGGTATTGTTGCTTCACAAGCGGACGATATTCCGCCGCATAAGCATTGAGTAAATCCATCGGATATGTCAAAAACAACTCTTCAAATTTTTCCATCACCGCTTCTTCGTCTGTCATATCAATGCCGGAAGTCTTGATTTCTTTCATCGCGGGATTGACGGCATCCCCTTTGCCTTTTTTCTTTAAGGCTCCTTTATCGCCCGTTAGTTTGGCAAATAAACCGCTTGACTTGAGTTTATTTAAAAGTTCGGCTTTTTTGGCCTGAAAATCACTGTAAACGGTTTTGACTTTTTCAATCACCGTTTTGCCGGCACCAATAGCATCCTGCGGCAAATCAACTGTCGGAGACACCGGACCTGGCGGAAGCGGTACAAAAAACGCGTTTGTATTCGTCGTGTATAAAAAAATGATAACGCTCAAGCAAGCCAATATTTTCTTTTTCATCACACCCTCCTCTTACGAACCTTTTCCTTTGTCAATATCGTCTTTTGTTAAGCGATATTGATCCAAATTGATTTGTGCCGGATTTTTGTCCGGATTGTTTAATCTGTATCCCTGTTTGATAAGATTGCTTGACGCTTTTAGGCGCATTTTTGCAACATCAAGGGTTAAATCTTCTTGTATCAGTTGCATCGTTTTAATCACCATCTCATTGTCAAGGCTGATGGCTGTGGTTTTATAATCCGCATTTTCCATATTATCCGATGTTTGACGCGTTTCTTCTTCAACTTTACCGGCTTTTATTCTGTAATTGATTGTTTTGACCAAGGCATTGGCAATGTTACCCTTAAATTTCAGGCGCCGTGCCTGTGCAATGCTTTTGACAACCTCATCCGTTAAGTTTTGATCGGCCGAAACAAAACTGCTGTTAATCGTGCTGTTAAACCCGTCCTCACCACCGGTATTGCTATTTTTCTTGTGCTTCATCCAAGCCGCAACGGCACCTGTTCCGACAGCCGCCACACCCGCACC
>JAGCTK010000205.1 GCA_017963715.1 Alphaproteobacteria bacterium
ATGGTCACACACGCAACTCCCCTTCGGGCGATGCAAATGTGAAATACCACAGCTATTCGAACATGTTCGGTTTGAACTATCAGTATAAATTCTAATATTGTTCAAAATTAACCACAAAAAAATGCCTTTGCCTCAAGCAAGGGCGTTTTTTTTAATTGCCGCAGTTTGAAGCGCATATCAACAAAAACTTGTTTTTGATGATTATTTGCTTGATTTTGATTTTTTTTTTGCTACTATCAGCCTCAGTCAAAACCCCAAACAGCGGACGTGGCGAAATTGGCAGACGCGCCAGACTTAGGATCTGGTGCCGCAAGGCGTGCGGGTTCAAGTCCCTCCGTCCGCACCATTAAAAAGAGAAAAAGATGAAAGTATCAGAAGAAAAATCAAAAGGTTTAACTTTAAAATTTAAAGCAACCATTGAAGCTGCCGATTTTGAAAAGCAAGTACAGCTTCAAATCCAAAAACTCGCTAAACAAACAAAGTTGCCCGGATTTCGTCCCGGAAAAGCACCGACTGCCATCATCAATCAAAAGTTTCGCAGCACGGCTTTGGGTGAGGCTTTGGACAGCGCCATTCAAAAAGGTGTCAGTGACATCCTCACGCAAAAGAAATTACGCGTGGCTCACGAGCCGAATGTGAAAATCGAAAAATTCGAAGAAGGCAAAGATATCGAATTTTCAATGGAGGTCGAAACATTGCCCGAAGTTAAACTCGGTGATTTTTCAAAAATCAAACTTGAAAAACCGATGGCTGTCGTGCCGGACGAAGAAATCAACAAGTCGCTTGAATATGTGGCGCAATCACGTCGCGATACCGAAGTTGTCACTCAAGACAGAGCCGCTAAAAAAGGCGACATTGTCGTCATTGACTTTACAGGCGCCGTCAATGGGGTGGAATTCAAAGGCGGCAAAGGCACGGATTATCCTTTGGAATTGGGTTCAAACTCATTTATTCCGGGCTTTGAAGATCAATTAATCGGCGCCAAAAAGGGCGACAAAAAAGATGTCAACGTGACATTCCCTAAAGATTATCATGCCAAAGATTTGGCCGGTAAAGATGCCGTTTTTGCCGTTGAGGTCAAAGAACTTCGCACGTTAAAGAAAGTAGAAATCAATGATGAGTTTGCCAAATCGCTCGGTGCCAAAGATTTGGCCGATTTGAAGGCAAAAGTGGCCGAACGCATCAAAGAAGATTATGAAACTGCAGCTAAGATGAAGTTGAAACGTGCATTGCTTGATGTCCTTGACAAAGAATACAAGTTTGAATTGCCCGAAACATTGGTTAAAGCCGAATATGACGGTATCTTAAAACAATACGAGCATGCCAAAGAGCACGGCGAACTTGATGAATATGAAAAATCCAAAAAAGAAAAAGATTTACTCAAAGAATATCAGGAGATTGCTCAGCGTCGCGTCAAATTGGGGTTGATTTTATCCGAGGTCGGTGCAGATCAAAAAATCCAAATCACATCTGATGATTTGAATAAAGCGATTATGAACGAAGCGCGTAAGTATCCGGGGCAGGAAAAGGCCGTTTTTGACTTCTATCTCAAAAACAAAAATGCCATTGAATCCTTGAAAGCGCCGGTAATGGAAGAAAAAATCGTTGATGCAATTTTATCAAAAGCACAAATTACCGAAAAGACCGTTTCGGTCAAAGAACTTTATACGTTTGATGATAAATAATGAAGAACCATCCGGCTAACGCCGGAGGTATCTCCGTTCCCTCCAAGCTGCGCTTGCCAATCCGACTGAAAGTCGGCTTGGAATTCGCTTTCCACCGGCTGACGCCAGTGGTTTGCGCATTTGATGTTATCAAACATTTGTCGGATATTCAAACGGCCGCTTTAAAAGCGGCCGTTTTTGTAATCTGATAAAATATCACGCAAGCAACGTGCGCAAGTTGTCCGGAATTCTTGTCGGACGATGACGATTGATATTGATATAGACAAGCGTAATCACAAGCACACACAACACTTCATCTTCACGCTTGATTTCCTGTTTAATCACAACAGATGATGTCCGAAGTTCCACCACTTCACACGAAACGGTCAGCAGATTATCTAAAAATGCCGAATTTTTATAATCAATTTCGGCATGGCGCACCACAAAGGCGCAACGTTCGCCGTCTTGCAAGCCTTCAAGCGGTGCATGATAAGCACGCAAAAATTCCGTTCGGGCACGTTCCGCAAATTTTAAGTAATTGGCATAATAGACCAAGCCTTCCGCATCGGTATCTTCATAATACACCCTCACCGGAATCGAAAAAACAGGTTTCATTTTGGTTCACTTTCTATATGTTGTAATAAGTCAAATTGCGCATCATCACGTTTGATTTTGCCGCACGGCAAGCCGAGATATTTTGCCCCCTCGCCCGAAATCACACGCCCGCGCGGAGTCCGCGCAATAAAGCCGAGTTTTAATAAAAACGGTTCAACAACTTCTTCGATGGTATCGCGTTCTTCCGACAAGGCTGCCGCAAGCGTATCCGCGCCGACGGGCCCGCCGCTGTATTTGGTCGCGATACAATCTAAATAGCGTCTGTCAAAGGCATCAAGCCCGAAATCATCCACATCCAACCGTTTGAGTGCCATATCAGCCAATGCATGATCGATTTTTTTGCCGTTTTCCATCATCCCGAAATCGCGCACGCGACGCAACAACCGCCCCGCCACACGCGGTGTGCCGCGTGAACGTTTGGCAATTTCTAAAGCACCGTCATCAGATAAGGGCATATCAAACAGTTTGGCCCCGCGCAAAACGATTTTTTTCAAATCTTGATCGGTATAAAAATCAAGCCTCAACGGAATACCGAATCGTTCGCGCAAAGGCGTTGAAACAAGACCGGAGCGCGTCGTGGCACCGACCAACGTAAACGGTTGCAAATCAATTTTGACCGAGCGGGCCGACGGGCCTTCGCCGATGATGATATCAAGTTGAAAATCTTCCATCGCAGCATAAAGCACTTCTTCAATCGCCGGATTTAAGCGATGAATTTCATCAATAAAAAGCACATCATTGCGTTCAAGATTGGTCAAAATCGCGGCTAAATCACCCGATTTTGTAATCATCGGTGCCGAAGTGGCCTTAAAATTGACGCCGAGTTCTTTGGCCACAATTGAGGCAAGCGTTGTTTTGCCCAAGCCCGGAGGGCCGAACAGCAACACATGGTCTAAAGCCTCACCGCGTGCTTTGGCCGCTTCAATAAACACTTTAAGATTTTGTTTGACAGGCTCTTGGCCGATAAAATCATCCAATTTTTGCGGCCGCGTATTAATCGGCGCATTGATATCCTGATTATCTTCAGGCAAAACCTCGGGGCTGACAAGACGCGTATTTTCCATCGACTAAAACCCTCCCTTGACAATTTCTTGCAAAGCATGACGTATCAAGTCCGCAATTTTGGCATCGGGATAACGAGCCAACACACTTGAGGCCGCTTTATAGGCATCGAGGCGCGTATAACCCAAATTAACAAGGGCGGAAATGACATCTTCCATGGCATCAGGCGTTTGAGGAGGCACTTGAAAGGCGGTTGCAACCGCCTCATCTGCCACAGCAACTTGTCCCAGCGGAATGGTCACGATTTTGTCTTTGAGTTCGGTTGTCAAACGGGCGGCCAATTTCGGCCCGACACCGGCCGCGCGCAAAAACGAATTTTTATCTTGCGCAGCAACGGCCGCGCTGAGTTCCGTCGGTTTTAAGGCCGACAAGATACTCAAAGCCACTTTGGCACCAACACCCTGAACTTTGGTTAAAGTTAAAAACCATTCTTTTTCCCACGCATCCGAAAAGCCAAACAGCGAAATACTGTCTTCACGCACCAATGTTTCAACGAGCAGCGATGCCGCCTGCCCTTTTTGCAAGGTCGCGAGCGTTTTGGCGGATGCAAACACCAAATAGCCGACACCGTGCACATCGATGATACAATTGTCATCAAAAATATCGTCAACCGTGCCTTTTAATTTTGCAATCATTGTGATCTTTCCCAAATATTGAGTTCAGTTTATAAATATCGCCGTCCAAAAGCAAGTTTTTTATTGATATTCCGCACAATTTATCTTAAGCATACCACCCCTTGCAAGTGCTGCCCGCTTGATATGCCGATATGTGTTTTCAAAGACAAGCGTTTAGTCGCCCGCTTTAGCCTTTTTGGGTTTGGTCTCGGCCGGCTTTAAATGGCGCGTCATTTCCAAAAACTTTTCGGTACGTTGTTTTTTCAAATCAGATTGCGTTAATGTTAAAAGGTGCGTCAAATGGCTCCGAAGCGCGGCACGCAAATTGTCAAACACGGCTTTGGGATGACGATGCGCCCCGCCAATCGGCTCTTCGATAATTTCATCAATCACTTTAATTTTTTTCAAGTCCTGCGCCGTCAATTTTAAGGCCTCGGTCGCATCTTGAACTTTGTCGGCCGAACGCCACAAAATAGAAGCACACCCTTCGGGCGAAATTACCGAATATATCGCATTTTGAAGCATCAACACCACATTGGCCGTCGCCATTGCGATTGCGCCGCCCGAACCGCCTTCACCGATAATTGTTGCAATCATCGGTGTCTTGATCTGAAAACTTTTTTCAATAGATGAGGCAATCGCCTCGGCCTGTCCGCGTTCTTCCGCATCCACGCCCGGATAAGCGCCCGCCGTGTCGACAAATGTCAAAACAGGCATATTGAGTCTTGAAGCCAAATCCATCAAACGTTGCGCCTTGCGATAACCTTCCGGCCGTGCCATACCGAAATTATGTTTGACACGCGTATCCAAATCATGCCCTTTTTCTTGGCCGATGGCCACAACCGAAATGCCCTCAAACTTGCCGATACCGCCGATAATGGCCTCATCATCGCCAAAACGTCTGTCGCCTGCAAGCGGCACAAAATCTTCAATCAAAGCATTGATAAAATCGACCGCATGCGGACGATTGGGATGCCGCGCCACTTGTGTGATTTGCCACGGTGTCAAATTTTGATAAGCCTCGCCGATGAGACGATTTAATTTTGTCTTTAAGCGCTTAATTTCTTTTTGGACATCCAAATTTTCTTCTTTTGAAATTTGTTCCAAATGCGCAATCTTTTCTTCAACCGTTGCAATTTCTTTTTCAAAATCAGGTACCATTTGCAATGTTTCTTGAGACATTTTCGTTCCTTCAAAAAAAATGATTTATTCACTTCTTACCACTTTTTTATCAAAAAAACACCTTTTTATTTTTATATTGTTGATTTTTTGCCCCAATCGATTGAAAAAATCAAAAAAAAACAATAAACTGCCTTTTAAGTTGTATGATTTAGGAGAATCAGTGTGCTGACCGTTTTGTTTTTTCTGTCGGTTTTTTCGTCGCTTGTATGGTTTATTTATGCAGGGCTTTTTGTGCATGCCAGGTTTCAAACGGTGGATATGTCATCCGTTGATGCTTATACTTTGGCACTTTATGCCGGTTTAGTTGTGATTCCCGTGTGGATTGTGTGGCAGGTTTTCGGTTTTATCAATCAATATTTTAAAACCAAATCGACCGATAAAAAACTGGAACAACTCTACGCCCAGATGAAAAAAAATCAAGATTATACCGATTTGGTCGTGCGTGTGATGCTTGATGCCGAGCACGAGATCAAAGACGGCTTTGTGGTTGGCAAATTTGATATTTTTGTTGCGGACATGAACGAGATTTTAGCCGATATTGCTCAGCGCGCCAACGCCGCCTCGAGTGTCAAGATGGGTGAGTTGTGGTCGAGGGTGAAAAACGGTGAACGTTGGGTGATTGCCAAAACATTTATCGAAAATGCCAAGGCACAGTCCGATTTTACGGGCTATCTGAAGGACAAGGCCGAGCGCGACAGCGTCTTTAAGGGCACGTTGCTTGAATTTTGCGCACGCTATCAAAATTTGTCTGATATGCTCGAAAAGCATGACCGTGACCGCCATTTTATCACGATTTTGCAAACCGGCGTGATGGGCAAAGTTTATGCCATGCTCTCCCCGATTGCCTTTGATATGACGGCGCAAGATGATGCTCAAAAAGAGCCTGAAAAAGAGCCGATCCAAGAACAAACATTTGAAGTGACGCCCTCTATTCAATCCATGCAGGCACCCGCCGAGCCGACAACGGCAAAATCGGGTTCTTTGATGTCAAAACTCAATCCGTTTGCCAAGAAAAAAGCCAAAAATTCGGGCGAGCCGGACGCAGATGATGACGATGCTTTTTTTGCAACGCTTCAGCAGCGCATGAAAGAGCCCGATGAGTTATCGGACAACACGCTCTCTTTGGACGAAGCGCCTTTAACCGAGCCGCATTTTGAGCCTCAGCACCACTTAAATGATGCGCCTTCTTTGCCCGATGATATCGAAGATGATACAAATACCAACCTTGATACCTTGTTAAACGAACCGGATATGCAAGACATTGAGACGGCACAAAGCGACACATCATCTTCGGATGAAACCGAAAATTTAGCCTATCCTTTCGGCGGTTGGACCGATGATAAAGCCTAAAATTTTATTGACCGCACTGTTTTTTTCTGTTTTTGCAACACAAAGTGCAGAAGCGCTTGATGACAAAATTGCCCTTTACGGCAGTGCCAAATATGATGCACATTTTACCTCTTTGGCCTATGTCAATCCTGATGCCCCGAAGGGCGGCAAAGTTGTGATGCCCGAATACGGCGGTTTTGACAACTTTAACCCCTTTATCCTCAAAGGCTCTGCCTCCGGCACGGTGGCCGGGTTGATTTGGGACAGTTTAGCCGAAACACCGGCCGACGATATATCGGTTGCCTATCCTCTGATTGCCGAAAAATTTGAACTTACCCCCGATTATGTCGGGTTTATCCTAAATAAAAAAGCCACCTTTGCTGACGGCACGCCGATTTTGGCCGACGATGTCATTTTCAGTTTTGAGATTTTGCTTCAAAAAGGGGCACCGATCTATAAAGTGTATTATGCCGATGTCGACCGGGTTGAAAAATTGGGTGAGCGACATGTCAGGTTTTATTTTAAGCCCGGCACACAAAACAAAGAATTACCCCTGATTTTGACGCAATTTAAGATTATGCCCAAAAAAGATTGGGAAAACCGTGATTTTGCCAAGCCGTCACTTCAAATTCCGCTCGGCAGCGGCCCTTACAAAATCAAATCGTTTCAGGCCGGCAAGTATATTGTGTTAGAGCGCAACAAAAATTATTGGGCCAAAGATTTGCCCATGCGCAAAGGCATGTTCAATTTTGATGAGATTCGCATTGATTATTACCAAGACACCACCGTCACATTGCAGGCCTTATTTGCCGGAAATATTGACTTTAGGGAAGAATATATCGCCAAAATTTGGCAAACGGGTTATGACAATCATTTGGTCAAATCGGGGCAAGTCATCAAAAAGCAATTTGAGCATCAAGATCCCGCCGTTTTGCAGCACTTTGCCCTCAATGTGCGGCGCGACAAATTTAAGGACAAACGCGTGCGCCGCGCGCTTGATTTGGCGTTTAATTTTGATTTTGCAAGCGAAAAATTGTTTTACGGTGCTTATAAACGTTTGCACAGTTATTTTACAAACACGCCTTATGAGGCCACGGGTTTGCCCGGCCCTGACGAAAAGCAGATTTTAGAGCGCTACCGGGATGCCTTAGGAGATGATATTTTTAACTTTGAATTTGAGTTGCCGGATAATTCAACGCCTCAAAAACTTCGCCAAAACTTAAAACAGGCGGTTGCATTATTTGCCGAGGCAGGTTATCAAATCAAAGACGGCAAAATGCGCAACATCCAAACGGGCGAGCCTTTTGAATTTGAGGTTCTGACCAATTCGGCCAACGGCACAACATTTATGCGCGTGATGTTGCCCTTTATCGACAATTTGAAAAAAATCGGAATTAAAGCCACGTTTCGAACCTTAGAGGTCAACGTGTTCAAAAACCGGATGGACAATTTTGATTATGATATGGCGATTATGTCATATCGCGTGAGTGCCATGCCGGGTAACGAACTCAAAGATATGTATGGCTCAAGTGCGGCCGATGTCAAAGGCTCTTACAATATCATGGGCATTAAAAACAGCGTTGTCGATGCCTTAATTGCCAACATCATCAAGGCCGATGAAAAGGCGGAATATATTGCGCTTCTTAAAGCCTTAGACCGTGTGCTGTTGTCAAATTATTATCTGATTTTTCAATGGTATTCGCCTTATCATCGCGTCGCGTATCAAAATAAATTCGGCATACCCCAAACGGATATCAAAGTCGGATTTCAACCTTTCACTTGGTGGATGAAAGAACAAAAATGAGAAAATATATCTTAAAAAGACTGCTCCTGATACCCTTGACGCTCTTGGGCATTTTGACCATCAATTTTGCGATTATTCAACTGGCCCCCGGCGGCCCGGTCGAATATATGATGGCTAAATATCAAGGGATGAATGTTGATGCCACAGGCGCGCTCAAGGCCTCATCCGATGTTGTCTCATCTTCATCCAATTCTGCTTATCAAGGGGCGCAAGGCGTGCCCGAAGATATGGTTGAGGTTTTAAAAAAGCAATTCGGTTTTGACAAACCATGGTATGTCAGATATTTCAAAATGCTCAAAGATTATGCCGCTTTTGACTTCGGTACCAGTTATTATCAGGAAAAATCGGTTTTAACACTTATTTTTGAGCGTATGCCCGTCTCGGTCTCATTGGGGCTCTGGTCAACGCTGATTATCTATCTTATATCTATTCCGCTCGGCATCAAAAAAGCCCTGAAAGACGGCACGAAATTTGACACTTATACAACGCTTGCCGTCATTATCGGCTCGGCAATACCGGTGTTTTTGTTTGCGGTGTTTTTGATTGTCTTTTTGGCGGGCGGCACATATTGGCACATCTTTCCCTTAAAAGGTTTGACATCCGATAATTTTGAAAGTTTGAGTTTACTCGCGCAAATCAAAGACTATTTCTGGCACATCACCCTGCCTGTGTTGTCGATTGTCATCGGCGGGTTTGCGGCGCTGACGATGCTGACCAAAAATTCTTTTTTGGATGAACTCGGCAAACAATACATTTTAACGGCGCGTGCCAAAGGCCTGAGCGAAAATCAAATTTTATACAAACACGTTTTCAGAAACGCGATGCTGATTATTATTGCAGGCTTTCCGTCACTGTTGATTAAAATGCTGTTTACGGGGTCTGTGTTGATTGAAGTCGTCTTTTCACTCAACGGCCTCGGGCTCTTGGGCTATGAGGCGATTATGACGCGCGATTATCCGGTGATTTTCGGCACATTATACATTTTTGCGCTACTCGGCCTGCTCTTAAAACTCTTAAGCGATGTCACATACAGTCTGGTCGATCCCCGAATCAATTTTGATAAAGTTTGAGTTTTGCAGGTTTTCAACCTCGGGCTCTGTTGCCGTCATCCTCGGGCACACATTATTATCATCCTCGGGCACACATTATTGTCATCCTCGGGCGAGTCCCGAGGATCCTGTCTTTTGAAGGCTCAAGACGCAACCGAGCGTGACAATCGTATTTTCATATTTATTTGAAATCACGTTATTTTTTGGTGTTTTAGGTGTATAATTTAAACGGTGGTTTAAATCATACATCTGATGCGAAAGAAGGCGCTTTCCTAACATATTGATTTTACGATATAAAAAATTTTAAAAAAAATCAAAAAAAAAGTTTGTTTGAAACCACCCTTTATGATACACTTTTTGTATGGATGGATACTGTCATGATTTGACTCGCCTCTTGTTGCTCCGAATCATTGTCATGCTGAATAACTGTCATCCTCGGGCGTGTCCCGAGGATCCAAACAACAAAAACAACTTTTTTAGGAGTAAGATTTATGAAAAAATCTTTTTTAATTTTAACATTATTTACCACCACCGCTCTGGCATCAAATGCATTCGCAGATACTTTAACTTGCGGTGATGAATGTACATGGAGTTTTGATCCGACAACGAAAACGTTGACGGTCACAGGCACCGGTGCCATAAAAGATTTCGGTCCGGAAGGAATACTTCAGGATTCTTACTTAGAAGCACGTCCATGGCATTCTATAGCCTCTCAAATTGAAAATGTTGTTATTTCCGGTTTTACCAGCATTGGTAACAGGGCTTTTAACTCGATGTCAAATATCAAAAGTGTCACATTATCGGATACGGTACAAGATATACGTTATGGTGCCTTTGCCCATATGACTTCGCTGGAAAGTATCAATATTCCGGACAGCGTGACTAATCTCGGAAAATGGGCTCTTCAAGATTTGCCTAAATTACAAAGTTTATCTATCCCCAGTAGTGTTACAACTTTGAGTAACGGCGTTTTATATGGGACCCATTTAACAGATTTTGTTATTCCGGATACTATCACAAGTATCGAAACCTCTGCATTCGGCAATTATGCCACTTTTAAATCTCTCGTTATTCCGGACAGTGTTACAAGTGTTGGTGATACGCTCGTTTGGGGAGCCACAGGAACCGTATTTTGCCCGTCAACCGGTATCTGTCAACAAGGTACACCTTTCAGAGACTTTTATGGCACAAGGCAATATTACAGTATTGATGAGAACGGTGTATATAAAATCGGTAACACATACTATGCCTCGGCAGAAGATATGAGCCATGTTAACTGCACCGGAACAAGCGCATCAAGTTGCAGTTTAAGCCCGATAGCCTGTACACAAGGGTATGATAAATGCAAGGAAGAAGCGCTTGCACAAATGGCAGCCAAAGGAAGTTTATGCACGACGATTCAAGGTTGTCAAAACCTTATCGCCATGGTTTCCGATTCAAATTATAACTGCACAAGTTTAACAACCTGTCGAAATGCCGTTAAAAATCACACATATGATGTTGATTTAAGCGAGGGTGCCGTGGCAGCGGGAGGCGGACAGGCCGCACATGTTGCAAAACGCATCTACACCGTTGAGGAAGCGCGGGCAGCGGTTGAGGCGGCCGGCACCGATACGGTCAACTTTAGAATCAGATACAAATAAACAGATCCTCGGGACTGAGCCCGAGGATGACAATTTTTCTTTTTTGCCCTCGGGTGTGCGCCGAGGGTTTGTTATTTAACTTTTCAAAAGTTACATATCAAGCGCTTTGCGATAGGTATCAATCAAAAATTCCTGCTCATCACGCGTGGCTGCATCCATTTTTCTGAGTTTTAAGATGGCTCGCATGATTTTGACATCAAAACCGGCACTTTTTGCCTCGGCAAACACTTCTCTGATGTCGGTTGAAATTTCTTTTTTATCTTCTTCCAATTTTTCGATTCGTTCAATCAGTGAGCGCAATCTGTCACTTGCAATACCGCCGACTTCCGTCATTTTTATATTCTCCGTAAATGATAAGTTAAACTTTTTTTGTTAAAAGTGAAATTAACAAAAAAAAATCTGTTTTACAAGTTATATTTTCGCATTATATTAACAAGCAAAACATACTTTAGAGGATATCAAACATGCCGTTTAACACAAACACAAAAATCTTAGCCACCATCGGACCGGCCAGCGCATCCAAAACCGTTTTATCGCGTTTGATTGATGCAGGTGCCGATGCCTTTCGGTTTAACTTTTCGCACGGCACGCATCAAGAGCATCAAGCGCGTTTGGAAGTGGTGCGTCGCCTTTCAAAACAAAAAGGCCGACACATCACCGTGGTTGCAGATTTGCAAGGCCCGAAACTTCGAGTCGGTCGTTTTAAAAACGGCGAAGTTGTCCTCAAAAAGAACGATACTTTTCAGTTTGACTTAGATGAAAAGCCGGGTGACAATACGCGCGTCAATCTGCCGCATATTGAAATTTTCAAAGCCGTCAAAAAGGGCAATAAACTCCTTTTAAATGATGGCAAAATTGTGCTTGAAGTGATGGCCAAAGACAAATCGCACATCAAAACAAAAGTTTTGGTCGGCGGTACGCTTTCCGACCACAAGGGTGTTAATCTGCCAAATATCACACTTCCGATTTCGGCCTTAACAGATAAAGACAAAGATGATTTGAAATTTGCCTTAAAAATCGGGGTCGATTGGGTGAGTTTGTCCTTTGTGCAAAAGGCGCAAGATGTTAAAGATGCCAAAAAACTCGTCGGTTCAAAGGCACTTATTATTTCAAAACTCGAAAAACCGAGTGCAATCGCAGAATTGGATGAAATTATCGCCTTATCTGATGCCATCATGGTTGCCCGCGGTGATTTAGGTGTTGAATGCCCGATTGAAACGGTGCCTGTTTTGCAAAAGAAAATTATCTCTACATGCCGCAAATATGATAAGCCGGTGATTGTGGCAACCCAAATGTTAGAATCGATGATTAATGACCCGTCTCCCACCAGAGCCGAAGTTTCGGATGTGGCAAGCGCCGTTTATGACATGGCCGATACGGTTATGCTTTCTGCTGAAACGGCGGTCGGTTCGTACCCTGTCGAAGCCGTCGAGATGATGCACCATATTATCGAACAAGTCGAGCATGATCCGCATTTTATCCGCAGTACCGCGCAAAATGAGGTTCATATCTGCTCAATGGAATCGCTCGGTATCACTTATGCGGCCAAAGAACTTTCCGAAGTTTTGCCCAATGTCGCCGCCATTGTGACCTTTACCAATTCAGGCTTTACAACGTTTTCGATGGCCAAAGAGCGCCCAAATTTGCCGATTGTGGCCATCACACCGCATGAGCATGTGGCTGCCCGCATGGGTATTGTTTGGGGCGTTAGAGCAGTGGCCGATCCGGAAGTGTTCAAAAACTTTGACCGTATCGAGGCGATTGCAAGCAAGCATGTCAAAGCCTTAAAATGCGGTAAAAAAGGTGATTATATCATCACAACGGCAGGTTTCCCATTTGGCAAAACGTTGATGACCAACTTGTTACACACGTTGCGTATCAAATAAGTTATTTTTTCAATTTTTCCAAAACGGTAAACGGATTGGCGCGTTTGGTTGTTTCGTCATCAAATTCCGAGACGAATTCAAAATTTTCGCCCTCTTGGCGCGGATAATCTTCTAACACAAGAGCCAACTGCTCAAGCGCCACGGCGCCTAAGTCAATCCGGCCGTTTTCTATAATCTCCGGCGCATCATCCGATAGGCCGAAATCCATTTCCTGCCAATCTTGGTAAGTCATTTGCGTATCATAATAATACGCAAACGGCACGCAATATAAACGCTCAAAATTTTCAAGTGAAATCACGCTTTTGAGCTCAATAAGCGCCCTCACCTCACCTTCGATATCAAGACGGTGCGCTTTGCGGCTGAGTTTTAAGATAATATCTGCCTCAAAAGATTTAACGTCTTCAACCTTTAAGATATCTTTTATAACAGCCAGTTGCGCTTTGTCAGCCTTTAAGGCATAGCGCTGTTCTTTTTGACTTAACTCATCTATTTTCAAGGGATACGAAAAATCTTTTTGCATTTTGGTTTTCTCTGTGTTATATCATAGGTGTTTGAAAAATATAACGACAGGTATCTTAAAATGTCAAGAAGCAAATTTGTTTTGATAGGTCTTTTCTCAATATATCTCGGCGCTTGCTCGTCGGATGTTTTTTTGGTGCGCAACGGCAATATGCCTGATGAGCAAAAAATTGCCGAAGTCAAAACGGGACAAACCAAAGAGCAGGTTGAGGCCTTGCTGGGAACACCGTCGATTGTATCAACACTTGATCAGTCAGAATGGATTTATATGTCTTCAACGGTTAGAAAAGTGGCCTTTTTGACTCCAAAAGTTGTCAGCCGAGATATTTTGAGCATTGATTTTGATAAAAACGGTAAGGTTGCCACGGTTACCATGCTCAATCAAGAAAACGGAGAAAATATATCGATTGACAAAGATAAAACTTCAAGCGGCGGCCACGATATTGGGTTCTTTAAAAAATATTTTGGCGGCGTCGGGACTTATTCACCCCTCGGCCTGCCAAAACAAAAATAACTATCGGATGATATTATCTTCTTCTTAAAAATGAAGGAATATCAAGGTTGTCTATATCATCATTTGAATAATCGATTGAATCTTCTTCCGTGTCGAAATGCGGCGCCGTTGCGACAACACTCGGCTGATCTTTGCGATTTTTTCTGGCTCTTGAAATACCCAAAATCTTATCAATAAATTTGGCCTTTGTTGTTGTTTCGGCAACAGGTTCTGCCACGGGTTCTTCACGTTTTTCGGCAAAGATTTCTTCATCCTGTTCGGGGAATAAAACCGGTTCCTCGGCTAAGGTATCAATTTTGGCATCGGTCGAAAAAATATCCTGTTCACTCGGCAAAAATTCCGAAATTGATTTTTCCGCCAAATCCTGCTTTTCCGATATCGGCGTATTATTGATGATGGCGCTGAACAGTGCCGATGCTTGCGGCATTTCGGGCATCGAATCCGAATCACTGATCGTTTCGGTCGGCTCATCTTCATTTGACGGTGCAAAATCCATGCTTTCAAGCCCTGTCGTTTCCGGCTCGTCTGTCGTTGCAACAACAGGTTCTTCTTCTTTGTTTTCTTCCGATGCATCAAATTCTGTTTGATCGGAAGCGGCATTGGCCGAAAAACGTTCTAAATTATAATCAATATCTTCACTGTTGATGGCAAAGTTATTGTCTTCTTTGCTGGCAGGTGCATAACTTTCATCAATATATGCGGCAACACGACCTTCTTTTGCGTCTTCTTTGACATTTCGGCCGTCAATACCCGTCACCACAATCGAAACACGCAATTTTCCGTTTAATGTTTCGTCCATACTTGAACCGAAAATAATGTTGGCATCATCATCGACTTCTTCTTTGATGATATTTGAGGCTTCGGCAATTTCCATCAACGTCATATCGCTGCCGCCCGTGATGTTAATCAAAACGCCTTTAGCACCCTTCATCGAACAATCATCCAAAAGCGGATTGGACAGAGCATGTTCGGCCGCAACGCGTGCGCGGTTTTCACCTTCGGCTTCACCGGTACCCATAATGGCTTTGCCTTTGTCTTCCATAATGCTTTTAATATCCGCAAAATCAAGGTTGATAAGACCGGGCATCATCATCAAATCCGTGATGGAACGCACACCCGAATACAACACATTGTCAGCCATCATAAAGGCTTCCGGCAAAGTTGTGTTTTTGTCGGCAATGCGGAACAGGTTTTGGTTGGGAATAACAATAATACTGTCAACTTCTTCGGTAAATCTTTTGAGGGCTTCTTCGGCATTTTCCATACGTTTTTTGCCTTCAAAATCAAAAGGTTTGGTGACAACGCCGACTGTCAAAATGCCCATTTCTTTGGCAATTTTGGCCACCACCGGTGCTGCGCCCGAACCTGTACCGCCGCCCATACCGGCCGTAATAAAGACCATATTTGAACCTTCAAGTTCTTTGGTAATTTCGTCTTTGGCTTCTTCGGCAGCCATTTTGCCGATTTCAGGACGAGCCCCTGCTCCCAAGCCTTGTGTAATGGCAAGCCCGAGTTGAATTTTACGGCTGGCAGAAGAATGTGCCAACGCCTGCGAATCTGTATTTGCCACGACAAAATCAACACCTTCAAGTTTTTTGGCAATCATATTATTTACCGCGTTACCACCGCCGCCACCGACGCCAATCACTGAAATGCGCGGTTTTAAGTGGGTAATGGGCGTATCTGCCACAGCCAAATCAATCGACATGGATAAAGAACTCCTAATTTTTTGTGAACATATATACTATCCATACCTTAAATAAATTAAGGTTTAGTTACCAAAGGTGCAATAATTTGTACATTTTAAAAGTTTTGAACAAAAAAACGGCAAGAACAACATCTTACCGTTTTTTTTGATTTCAGCTTAACTTAGTGACATCTGTTGGACAAGACTTGATATCCCGGTCTGCACGCCGTAATCTTACAGTACCGATGACTGCATGCAAGATACTCTGTCTTGGCCGTTGCATAAGGATCCGTACAGGCTTCCTCACTTGCCTCAGCCGGCACATTTCCTGCATAGCAATTTTTATAATTGCCGTTGCAACAACGATCTGTATCCAGCAATGTCGCCGCCTGCCCCGCATTACTATTGTTCCATTTACAAACTGTATTACTGGC
>JAGCTK010000206.1 GCA_017963715.1 Alphaproteobacteria bacterium
GAGCATCACAGGCACCTGCCCGTATGCGTTGAGACCAAAAAACGTGCAAATCGCCGCCACCGAATTGGGCAACATAATGCCAATCGGCTCTTGGTGGGCAGAATCGGCAGCAAAATGCCGTCCCAGCACATAAGAGGCCAACATAATGTCCTTAAATGATTTTGGCTTGCGCGTCACATCTTCCAACACACACGGACGACGCAATCCGAAACATTTTTTGGCATGAATTTTGGAGGCTTTAATCAGTTGTGTAAACACCGTCAACTTTTTATCATAAATCGATTCAAACATCTGTTCGCGCATAATCATATAAATCTCGTTTGAGATATGGTTACGCTGATGTCTGAGTTCGGGTTTCAACTTTAACGGACGCGGGGCATCCACCACAATTTTGACATGCGGAAAATAACGGTGCGGCAATTTACCACCCGTTTTTGAAAAGTGGCAATACTGTAGGCCGTTAATCCAAATCGGTATCACGGGAGACTCTGTTTTATCCGCAAGCAAACCGGCCGATTCGTAGATTTTCATAATGTTGCCGTTTGTGGTCATGCGACCTTCGGGAAAAATCACGCACAGACGGCCCGAATTGACGGTTGCAATCAAGTGTTTCAAATCGGGCACTTCAATATTGTCATGTTTGACAACATCAGCCGTTTTCATGAACAAGCGCACCCAATAGTTGCGGTACAATTGTCCATGCAATGCAAACACCGGATTTCCCGGCAAAAAGGCAAAAAGCACAATCGGGTCTACCCACGACACATGGTTTGAAATATAAACACCTTTTGTCGGCAGCTGAGACACATCAAAGCGCATCTCAAAACGCACTTTAAATGTCTTAAAAAAACATCTTAAAAGAAAGCGTACAACATCACGCATATTATTTTTCCTTTTCTGTTTCAAGTTTTGTTGCGCGGCATTTTAGTCTTCAAGCCTTCAAAAGTAAAGTAGGCACTTTAGGGAAACTATCAAAGTTCTGTGCATAAAATCGCCTTTTTTGATCACCATCTGCCCTAAATTTAGCAAAAATCTGTTGATTGCATGCAAAAACGCATAATTATCATTGAAAAAACAAAACAAACACCTTAGAATACCCTCGATATTATATTTGACTGAGGTAATAACAGATGACTGATAATATTCCGCAATTTTTAGAAGATGAACCGGAGCAGGCTCAAGACACACTCTCTTATCAGATGCCAAAACCGCTGTTTAAGACATTCGGAACTTTTGCGCTTGTGTGGCTGTTGTGCGTTTTCATCTATCTTAATTTTTTCTATGGATGGGGTGCGTTGTCTGCCTTGATGCCGGCTGATTTTGTGATGTTTTTAGCCGCATTTTTCATCTTTCCGCTTGTCATCTTTATGTTGATGATATTTTTCAAAAAAAGTTATTCTACCCTCAAACAAAATGAAGTTGTCGAAAATACACTCAACCGTTTTCTCAAAACAAATGATGAAAATCTGCTTTCCAAAATCATCAATAAAGCCCTCCAAAATCAAATTGAAGAGTTAAACTCCACATTGCAGTTTTTATCGGCACAAACCGATACTTTGAAAGCAGAACTCAAAACAAAAGCCGAAGATTTTGAGCAAATTTCCGAAACATTGGATAAAACGGCCAAACAAAATTTGGCCCGTGTCGATGAAAACAAAAATGCATATGTTGACTTGTGCCGCGAGTTGTCGTCCAAAGCCGCCGAAAGTGCCGGCCATCTCAAAACACATACCGATAATTTAAAAGACGTCGCTGACCAAATCTATCAACAACTCAATCCGTTGATTGACGAAACAATGGTCACGGCAGACCACTTAAAAACGATGGTTGCCGAAGCAGAATCCAATATTTCGCAAACCAAGACAAATCTGACCGACTTTGAAGAAATGGGTAAAAACAGTTTACTCAAACTCTCATCCATGATTGAAGATGAGACCAAGCGATTTGAGCAGTCGATGTTGCGTACCTCAGATAATTGTGAGCAAATATACCAAAAAATCGATTCGGGCATTTCGCATATCGAAAACAGCCTGAAGACACACAAACAAATGGCCGCCGAGCAGTCCGACCTGCTTGATAAAAATGCCACATTCTTAGACAACAAACTCGGCCAATACGGCAAACTGATCAGTATGGAAGCCGGTGCCATGGTCGAACGAGCCAATGCCCTTGATTTCAGTTTCAAAGAGCAGATTTCCGCCCTCAAAAATGCGGCCACGCAAGTCAAAACCATATTAGACGGTGCCAACAACAGTTTAGCCCTGAAATCGCAAGAAGCCATTCAAAATATTGACCATGTCTTAAACGGTTTAAAAAACGAAATTGATAAGATTTCGGACTTTGTCAACAAAACCGAAAAGAAAAATCTTGAAATTCAGACGGCGGCCGAAAAAATGTCGGGCCGAATCGGCCAGTTGTCAAATGACCTCGGCTTAAAGGCTGATGATTTGAAAAGTCGTTCCGTCGAAGCCATTGACAAATTCAATCAGGTGGCTTCCGTGTTGGAAAAAAACACAACGCGTTTGACCGAAAATGCCAATGTGATTACGTCTAAGACACGTCAAGGCGCCGAATTTGTCTTAAACCAAAATCAGGAATTGGCCAAAGCGATGCAACATGTCGATGAGGTAAAGCAGCAAATCCAAAACATTGCCCAAGATTTGCAAACCACACAGCAGACGGCTGTCGCCGTTTTTGTTGCTTTTCAAAAGCAGATGGCAGATTATACCTCGATGTTTGATGAGCGCTTTTCCAAAATGCAGGAACAAAACGCCGCTTCCGAGCGCCAGTTGTCGGAAATGCAATCGAGATATCACGAAATGTCGGTCGGCCACTTTATGGATAAACTCAACGAAATGGTGGCTTCGCTTGAAAACCTGTCGATTGATTTAAATCGCTTTTTTGATAAAGATGCGGAAGATGAATTGTGGAAAAAGTTTTATGATGGTGATCATGGCGCCTTTGCGCACCATATGGTCAAAAAACTCGGTCGTAAAGAAATTTTGAAAATCAAAGATTTTTATCAAAAAAATGCCGATTTCCGCAAACTTGCCGATACCTATTTATCGGAATTTGAGGTTTTGTTGCATGCCGCACAAAATTCCGAAAAACCTGAAACGTTGTTGGCAATTATCTCGGGCGCCGAGGTCGGTAAAATCTATTATATCATGGCGCGTGCACTTGATAAACTGAGTTAATCCATGGCGACCTCTTTTGTCTTTTTGCACAAAGTCTTTATGGCACCCATGGCCGGCATCACCGATCAACCGACACGCCGTATTATCCATGAGGTCACCAAAGGCCAAGTCTCGCTTGTCTCGGAAATGGTTTCGGTCAATGCCATTTCATTTAAAAACGCCAAAACATATCGTATCGCAGACGTTCGTTCCGAGCCCTACCCCGTCACTATACAATTAATGGGCGGTGACCCTGCCTTGTTTTCGGACGCTGCCAAACTGGTCACCGATTTAGGTGCGGCCGGTATCGATATCAACATGGGATGCCCCGTTCGAAAAGTGC
>JAGCTK010000207.1 GCA_017963715.1 Alphaproteobacteria bacterium
CGGGTTTGTTTTGGGCGGCGGCATCATCGATTTGGTCGGCGCATAATCTCTCAGAAACAAAAAAAGCCCCGCTGAGATAACTCAACGGGGATGTTTTACAAAATGATAATCGGCGTTTAGAAGTGGTCGTCACATTTTTTGACCAATTCTTCAATATTCTCAGGCGGCCAACCGGGTGTTTCCATCCCGAGATGAATACCGAGTTTTGCCAACACTTCTTTGATTTCGTTCAAAGACTTACGACCAAAGTTCGGTGTGCGAAGCATTTCGGCCTCTGTCTTTTGAACCAAATCGCCGATGTAAATAAGGTTGTCATTCTTAAGACAATTTGCGGAACGAACCGACAACTCAAGTTCTTCAACTTTTCTGAGCAAATGACGATTGAACGGCAATTCTTCTTTGATATCCTCAACCTCGGCTTCAGGTTCATCAAAATTGATAAACGGCTTCAATTGGTCTTGCAAAATGCGAGCGGCATAAGCCACGGCATCTTCAGGTGTAACCACACCGTTTGTCTCAACCACCATGGTCAATTTATCATAGTCCGTGATGTTACCGACACGCGTATTTTCAACTTTGTATGACACCTTTTTAATCGGTGAATAAATTGCATCAACCGCAATCACACCAATCGGCGAATCGGAAGATTTGTTCATATACGCGGGGACATAACCCTTGCCGGTTGTCACGGTCAATTCCATCGAAATCTCTCCGCCGGCATCCAAGTTGCAAATCACATGATCGGGATTCATAATCTCGACATCATGTCCTGCATCAATCATCGATGCGGTCACGACACACGGACCTTTGGCATCAAGATACATTGTCTTTTGCCCGTCGCTATGCACGGCAACGGCCAAACCTTTGATGTTCAAAATGATATCTGTCACATCCTCACGGACGCCCTCAATCACCGAAAATTCGTGTAACACGCCGTTAATTTTGACGGCCGAAACGGCACCGCCCTGAAGTGAGGACAGCAAAACGCGTCTTAATGCATTACCGAGCGTTAAGCCAAAGCCTCTTTCAAGGGGTTCAATAACAATTTTAGATTTATTTTTTTCTTCAGAAGAAATATCCAAATTTGTCGGTTTAATAAGTTCTTGCCAATTTTTTTGAATCACCGGAGTACCCTCTTAAAATATAAAAAGTATTGAATAAAAGATTTTTGCCGACAAGAATATCAATCCAATTCTTGTCGACAGATGATATGATTACACGCGACGGCGTTTTCTTAATCTGCAACCGTTATGCGGAATCGGTGTCACATCACGGATCGACGTGATTGTAAAACCGGCAACCTGCAAAGCTCTGATGGCAGATTCACGACCGGATCCCGGACCTTTAACTTCGACTTCCAAAGTTGTCATTCCGGATTCCTGCGCTTTCTTTCCGGCTTCTTCGGCCGCAACTTGAGCGGCATAAGGAGTGGATTTGCGTGAGCCTTTGAAACCTTGTGCACCGGCTGTTGACCATGCCACCGTATTGCCTTGAGCATCGGTAATGGTTATGCGGGTGTTGTTAAAGGTCGAACTCACATGAGCGACGCCGGATGTGATATTCTTTTTTTCTTTTTTCTTAACACGTTGTGTTGCTGCTTTTGCCATTATACCCTCACTTATTTCTTCTTATTGGCAACGGTTTTGCGTTTACCCTTACGCGTGCGAGCATTTTGTTTTGTGCTTTGTCCACGCACCGGCAAACCTTTACGATGCCGCAAGCCGCGATAACATCCGAGATCCATCAATCTCTTGATATTCACGCCGACTTCACGACGAAGTTCGCCTTCGACCAAATAATCACGTTCAATCACTTCACGAAGTTTAGAAACATCTTCATCGCTTAAGTCTTGCACACGACGATCCATTGAAACGCCTGATTTTGTACAAATGTCTTGAGCAGTTTTACGCCCGATGCCGAAAATATAGGTCAAAGCGACCTCTACCCTTTTGGCACTCGGGATATTTACGCCAGCTATACGAGCCAAATTAATTCTCCATTATCAGTATTTTAACATTCAAAAAGTTGATCACCACTTTTCAAAATTAAGCGGATTATATTAAAATATTTATTAGAGTCAACAATTTTTTTTAAATTTTTTCATTTTTTTTATTTGATTTGAACAAAAAACTGTCATACACTTGCGAATAAAAGGTTTTGGAGGTTTTTATGGCTGATAAAAAAGTATTGTGGATTTTGGCTGACAACCGCACGGGCAGTGTGGCGCAGGCACGCGGTATCGCACAGCAGTTGGATACCGAGCGTTATGACGTGATTGAAAAAAAACTGGATTATACAAAACTCTCCGGTTTGCCTAACTTTGTGCGTGCCGACACCTTGGTCGGTTTGAGCACTGCTTCAAAGGCAAGTATCAAAGCACCCTGGCCCGATTTGGTGATGTCTGTCAGTCGTCGGACCGTGCCCGTGGCGCGCTATATTAAAAAGAAAAATCAGACGACAAAACTTATTCAGTTGATGCATCCGGGTTCAATCGGCCTAACCGAATTTTCGCTCGTTTTGCTACCGGAGCACGACAAAGACAAGCCTTTTTTGCCTAATTTCAGATATTTAATCGGCGCCCCGCACCGTGTCACCTCTGCCGTTTTGGAAGAACAAAAAAATGAATGGATGCCCTCGTTTGACAATTTACCGAAGCCTTTAACGGCCGTTGTCATCGGCGGTGCTATCAAAAAAAGGCCTTTTACGTTGCAAAATGCCGCTGAGTTGGCCGAAAAAATCGTAGCATTTCACAAAAAAGTCGGCGGTTCGCTTCTTGTGACAACATCACGGCGCACAGGTGCCGAGGCGCAAGAATTGATTATGTCTGCCTTAAAGGATATTCCTGCATACAAATTTGTTTGGGGCGACACCGGCCAAAACCCGTATTTAGGATATTTAGCCTGCGCCGATTATCTCTTGGTGACGGGCGATTCCGTTTCGATGTGTTCGGAAGCATGCGGTACGGGCAAGCCTGTTTTTATTTTTGAGGGTGACAACTGGCTCACCAAAAAACATTATCACTTTGTGCACACTTTGTATGAAAACAACTACGCCGCACCGCTTGATGTCAAATATCTCAAGTTCAAACCGGCCAAAGCGCTCAATGCTGCCGTTGATGCGGCTGCTCAAATCGAGAGTCTTTAATTAATCACATTGCTTTTTAATAATTATTTAGCGATTGTGTGTATAATGCAAAGCCGATGGTTAAAAAAATGCGATTTAAAAAAACATTTATATTGCTGTTATGTTCGCTATTGAGCGGTTGTGCCGGTCAATCAAGCGGACTGCAGATATTCAGTCGACTTTTCGGTGGCACGCCCGAAACGGTCAAAGTCCAAAAAGGCGACACGCTTTACAGCATTGCCAAGCGCTATGATATGTCCATTTTGGAACTCATAGAACTCAACGGCATCGACAGCCCCAACCAACTTTATGTCGGGCAAGTTCTCAAAACAACATCTGCCAAATCTTATGTTGTCAAACGCGGCGACACGTTGGCATCAATTGCCCGTCGTTATCAAACGACTTATCAAGATTTAGCCAAGCAAAACAATCTTAAAGCACCTTATCACCTCAATGTCGGGCAAAAGTTGACCATCAACGGACAAAAGGAAAATACCGCGTCTTCCGCAGGGCAAAAAACAACGGCAAACGCCAAGAAAAGCACAACTTCTGCCGCATCACAAAGCACAACTTCCGTCTCGGTCAAACGAAGTGCCAAATTTGTATGGCCGGTATCAGGCAAAGTGATTTCAACATTCGGCGCAACGGGCAAAGGGCGCAAAAATGACGGCATCAATATTTCTGCCCCGCTCGGCACGGCTGTCAAAGCCGGCGACAAAGGTGTGGTGGCCTATGCCGGCAACGGCCTTAAAGGATTCGGTAATTTGATTTTGATTAAACATCCTGACGGCTATATCACGGCGTACGCGCACACCGATCAAATGCTCGTCAAAAAAGGGCAAAACGTCGCGCGAGGCGAAAAAATCGCCACCGTCGGGAAAACGGGCGGCGTCACTACTCCGCAACTGCATTTTGAAGTGCGCGCCGGCAAAAAAGCCGTCAATCCCAAAAACTATCTGCCGTAATGATACCTTTTCACGTTACGATTGGACGCAACCGAGCGTGATAATTGTATTTTTATATCTATTTGAAATCACGTTATTTTTTGGCATTTTAGGTGTATGATTTAAACGGTGGTTTA
>JAGCTK010000208.1 GCA_017963715.1 Alphaproteobacteria bacterium
GCCTTTTCGAGTTCAACCCATGCTTCTTCGCGACGGGCTTTTTCACGCGACAAAACAATATTGCCGTCTTTATCTTCATATCTGTCAACCCAAACTTCAATCTGGTCACCGACTTTGAGTTCCGGATTTTGACCGAATTCACGAAGCGGAATGCGACCTTCTGATTTGAGACCGACATCAATGGTTGCAAAATCATCCGTCAAGCGAATGATGGTTCCTTTGACAACCGTACCGACAATACCTTTGTCACCGAACTGCTCGTTTAAGAGTTCTTCAAAATTTTCGTTTGTCTCGGGGATTTTAAATTCTGTAGTCATAAAATAAATTTCTTTTTTAAGTTGCCGGACCTTTTTGTATTAAAAAAAAGCGGACTTGCGCGAAAACATCACAAACTTTGGCCACAGCGCGCCCTTTTTGCCAAAGACACGCCTTTTATACACTTTTTTTGACACTTTTCAAGATATTTTTTGACTTTTTTTCAAAAAAAATCACTCAACATCCAACAATTTGACGATGGACACATCAAGCGCATCGGCAATTGCCAACAAGATGTTGATCGAAGTATTGGTTTTTCCGTTTTCGATTTCGGACAAATAGGCACGGTCAATACCGACCGTTACAGCAAAATCAATCTGACACAAAAGACGTTCTTTTCTGATGCGCCGAATATTTTTGCCGATTTTTTGTAATCTGTTATCCAAAGTCTTACCTACATTAAACCTTTTTTTTGAAATATTATGCCATTTTCAAAAAAATCTGTTGACTTTAGTCAACATTTAAGACATCATGATATATATCACGAATGAGACGGAGAAAAACATCATGACTCAAAAATATATCTTATCTGCCCTACTGGTCGGTATCATGGCGCCTTCGGCGATAAAGGCGGCGACTGTGTGTCCCGTCGACGAATGTATGTCTTGCGGTGATGATTGTTTGGCCTATGTCACCACACTTAAAGATGAAAATAATCAGGATAAAACATTTGATAACGGTTTGCCCCAGCAAAAGCTGACAATTATCGGAACAGGTACAATGACAACCTTTCGTGGTATTACCGATACGCCAAGCGGAAATACGTATGGCTCGACGGCACCTTGGGAGCCGTATTGGAATACGGTCAAAGAAATCGATATATCAGGTGTTGAAAATATCGGAGAATTTGCTTTTCGGCATTTTATGAAAGTCACGGATGTGACGATGGACGATTCTGTGTATACCATAGAACATGGCGCTTTTAATTATTTGCCAAACCTGCAAAATATTAAATTGTCTGACAATTTGACAACAATAGGTGGTTATGCTTTTGAGTATACCGGTATGCCGGATTTGGTTATTCCTGATACCGTCACCTCTATACCAAATGACATTTTTATTCATGGCTCGGTCTCAGCCTTATATTGTTCGACAAATCAAATGAATTTATGCCGGCAGGCGCTTGAATACATAGGATATACCGATGAGCAAATTGCCACAACTCTAAAATCGTACGAGAAAACAGGCGGAGAATATTTTTATAACGGCAAATTTTATCAATCGCCTAATGATATCGGGACGCCCAATTATATCAAAAAACGTATTTATACGATAGATGAGGCCAACAAGGCAAGCGGCAAAACAAACACCGTCACAATCCGCTATCGCTGATTATCTTTGTGCTTTGACGGCTTGGATATTGCGGATAAAGTCTGGATTTTTTTCCAAATCTTCCAAATCAACCGGCCATTTGCGACGCCAATTCGGATATTTGTCCCGATCGGTACCCGGCAGATTTTGCAATACATCAAGGCCCATGATATCCTCGATTTGCAAAACCACCATCCGGCTGGCCGATTTGGCCAGCAACGCATGCACGGCCTCAGTTAAACCTTCCGGATAACTTTCACCATATAAATAGTTGTTTTTGCGCAAATTATCTTGCGGCCAAACACCGTTTTCATCCAGCATTTTCAAAAGCCGCCAACGCTCGCTCTCCCGCTCATGATACAGCCTCTGACGCTCGGCATCATCAATCATTTTAAGTTGATATTTTAACTCGATTTCATAGCCGAACCACCACATCTTCAAGGGCGGCATATCATGCGTGCCGACCGACACAACCGCTTCTTTGGGGTAAAATTCCGGCGCCTTAAAATCGCCCTGCCCGAAATCCCAACGTTCTGCCCACAGCACGCTCATCGCATAAATATCATTTTGCCCCAAAGCATCTATAAAGCCTGCCGGCACATTGCCGATACTTTCACCGACAATCATGCATTTGTTCAAATGGCTTTCAAGCGCCACAAGGGCCAGCATATCATCAAAATCATAGTAGATATATGTTCCCTCACAGCCCTCGTCTTTAATCATAAACAGCCGCATCAAACTCATCACATGGTCCATACGCAGTGCGCCCGCAAACCGCATATTGGCACGCAAAATATCCAAAAACGGTTGATACGCACGTTTTTTGAGTTCAAACGGGTCAAAGGCGCCCAAGAACCATTTTTGTCCCTGCGGGAAAAAGCCATCCGGCGGTGCACACGCACCGCTGCCCTTGATATAAGCGCATGTATCCGACCACAATTCCTCGCTGTCTGTGCTCACCCCGACCGGCACATCGCGAAACACACCTATTTA
>JAGCTK010000209.1 GCA_017963715.1 Alphaproteobacteria bacterium
CAAAAATGAGCCGATGGGTTTATGCTCGTCCGACATCCCGGCACGCGATCTGCGCACGGCGTTTGAAACCGCAACCACAGCCTCGTTTTGACCAATGACGCGACTGCTTAAATTGTCTTCCATTTTGAGAAGTTTTTCTTTTTCACTCGTCATCAGTTTGTCAAGCGGAATACCTGTCCATTTTGAGACAATGTTGGCAATCATATCCGGTGTAACGGTTTGAAAATCGGCTTCTTCTGCGGCTTGTTCACTCAAGGTTTTGAGTTTTTGTTCAAGTTCGGGGATGTGTTTATACTGCAATTCGCCGGCTTTTTCGTATTGTCCGCTGCGGAGGGCCTTGTCGGCCATGGTGCGCGCCTCATCGAGTTGCGCCCTAATGAGACCGGCTTGTTTTAAGGCATCTTTGTGGGCGTTCCAATTGGCATTTTCGACTTTTGATTTTTCTTCAAGTTGCGAAATGTCGTGCTCGATTTTTTGCAAACGTTCACGCGAGGCGTCATCCGTTTCTTTTTTGAGGGCTTCACGCTCAATTTTAAGTTGCAGAAGATGCCGGTCAAGTTCATCCAATTTTTCGGGCTTTGAAGACAGCGCCATTTTAAGCGAGGAGGCCGCTTCATCGACCAAATCAATGGCTTTGTCCGGCAAAAATCTGTCGGCGATATAACGATTGGACATCATGGCAGCCGCCACAAGTGCCGCATCCGAAATTTTGACGCCGTGATGCAACTCATATTTTTCTTTGATACCACGCAAAATGGAAATGGTGTCTTCAACATTCGGCTCACCGATATAGACAGGCTGAAAACGTCTTGCAAAAGCGGCATCTTTTTCAATGTATTTTTGATATTCTTTTAAGGTGGTGGCGCCGATACAATGTAGTTCACCGCGCGCAAGCGCCGGTTTTAATAAGTTGGATGCATCCATCGAGCCCTCAGAAGCACCGGCACCGACAACGGTATGCATCTCGTCAATAAACAAAATCACCTGACCGTTGGCGTGAGAGACTTCTTCCAGCACGGCCTTTAATCGCTCTTCAAATTCGCCGCGATATTTGGCACCCGCAATCAGAGCGCCCATATCAAGGGCCATCAAACGCTTGTTTTGCAAACTTTCGGGAACATCGCCGTTGATGATACGCAAAGCCAACCCCTCGACAATGGCGGTTTTACCGACACCCGGCTCACCGATTAAAATCGGGTTGTTTTTGGTGCGACGCGACAAAACGCGAATGGTATGACGAATTTCTTCATCTCGGCCGATGACGGGGTCTAATTTGCCTTCACGCGCACGCATGGTATAATCGGTGGCAAATTTTTTGAGCGCATCCATCACATCTTCGGCACTCGGGTTGTCAGCCGTTCGTCCCTGGCGCAATTCGTTGATGGCTTCGTTTAATTTGTGCAAATCAACGCCGTAAGACTTAAAAGCAAGCAAGGCCTGCAACAAACGGTCAACGCTGACATACGCGTCGCCGGCCTTTGTGGCATAGGATTCTGCCGTATCAATGACTTTGATAAAATTTTGTGATGCGGACAGTTGCACCGATGCACCTTCCACCTTCGGCAATTTTTCGATGTCAGATGAGAGCATACTGCGCACATCATTTGGTG
>JAGCTK010000210.1 GCA_017963715.1 Alphaproteobacteria bacterium
AACCATTTGCGCTGTTTGCGAAATCATTTCATTTAAGCGGTAACGTCGCATCCCCTTTGAATAGCCCGCCAAAGACCCTGCCGAAATCATGGCAATAATTGCCAAAATGCCGAGCATTTCAATCATAGAACGACCATATTCATTTATCACACGCATCTTTTTTCCCGCCTGTTTTATGCCAGCATATCACATCTGTATTTTTTGGCAATCTTATCTTTAGTTATACCGATTCATCTGATAATGTTTTCAGTTTAACGGCTGTTTGCAAAATACTCTCCGTCAAATCCGACATAATTTTTTCATAGCAATCTTTTTTTTCAAATGTCTGTTCATCCACATACAAAGCGCGATTGATTTCAAGTTGTATGGTATATTTCTTTTGCTTCGGTTCACAATAATGGAACGTCGTATATGCGCCGGAGTACGGCACATTTTTCAAAACCTCATATCCTTTCTGTTCTAATGCACTTTTCAGCGAAGCACTCAAAACCTCAGGACAACTTTGCCCAAACAAATCGCCCAAACAAACATCTATTTTGGCGTCATCTTGCATAATCGAACATATTTTAGAGGGCATCGAATGACAATCTATCAAAAAGCAATACCCGAACTTTTCCGCGCAATCATTCACCATCTTGCGCAAAGCCTGATGATACACGGCATAAATATCTTTGATACGTTGTTGCACTTCCTGATATGACAACAGTCCTTTGTATATCGGTTTAGAATCGGCCGTCACACGGTGTATCAGGCCATAACCCGACCGACACCGACTGTTTTCAAAAATCACTCTGTCTGCCGGATAATCTTCAAACATATGGTCATCAAGTTCGATTTGATCACGATTCACATCAATAAAGGCGCGTGCGATATTCATTGATAAAATAGGGATTCCCTTGTTTGCCAACGGCATCAGCATCTCGTCCATATAACAATCTTCATTGCCGCGCAAAGCCTGCTCTGTTAAGTTTGTCATATTCCAAAACGTGCTTGGAAAAACACGTCCCGCGTGCGGCACCGAAATTACAACAGGATATTGCGGATCATTATCTCCATACAACTCATAAATTTTCAAATCTTGATAACTGGCAGCCATATTTTTCTCATATTCCGAGGTTTGACCGCAGTGTACAATAAAAAGATTAATGTTTTATAAAAATATCACCTTGAAAAAATGCAAACAATTAAAAAAAAGTCTTGCAAAGCCAAAAACTTTGTGTTAAATAGACCTCACTTTCGGGTGTGTAGCTCAGGTGGTTAGAGCGCTACGTTGACATCGTAGAGGTCACAAGTTCGAGTCTTGTCATACCCACCAATCAAAAAAAAATCGGTCTTATACCGGTTTTTTTTGTTGGTAAATAACAAAAGACCGCTCGAACTTGTGAAACACAAGTTTGTATAGCAAGCGAAAGGCACACGCGGGTGTGCCGGTCGGCGATTAGCCGATGAGCGCCGCTGAACGAAGCGTCAGCGAAGTAGTCTTGTCATACCCACCAATAAAAATGCCTCCTTCTTAGGAGGTTTTTTTTATTGGTGGAAATAACGAACTTGTGACCTCGATAGAGGCTCGAGGATGAAAAATGCCCTTAATGGCATTTTTCACCGCAAGAGGCGAAGTTTTGTTTACTTGAGCAAGGAAGCGAAAAGCGCCCGCAGCGAAATTAACAAACGAGTGACCGAAGCTTTCTTAGCGGTTGCAAGTAAATGGCGCAGCAAGCGCTTAGAAAGCAAGAACAGTTCGAGTCTTGTCATACCCACCAATAAAAAATGCGACCTTTATGGTCGCTTTTTTGTTACCGGGAATAACGAACTTGTGACGGCACTATCATTCTCGCACTCGCCAAGAGAATCTCTTGAATTCTTAAAATGCATTCAATAACAAAACCGACCACGAAGGTCGGTTTTGTGAAAAGTTAATAATTAAATTAACAGGCGAACATACCGGTTGTGCTCGGCGACGGCTTTGCCGATTGCGCAATCACAATATTCCCTTTGCACGTCAAAACCGTAATGCCGCGGCAATTTTTTGCCGCAAAAACAGCAATGGTCATCCTTGTGGTCTTCAATCCAACAATCTTTGGGAACAGTGGCGATTTCTTCCAGCGTCTTTACCTGATAAACAAAGCGTTCGTCAGATCGTGCCTCAAAACACTCTTTGAGCACTTTTTCGGCGGCATCCAAATCTGTCACAATCAACAGTTGAAACGGCAACTTATTCAAAGTTGAATCGATGAGTTTTTGAATAAGTCCGAGCGAATAAAGGCCCCACGGAATCATAAATGAACACGAATCCCACAACTCATTTTCTTCATCGGCCAGCAACTGCCCATTTTCCGATTTCAAAGGGCGAACAATGCGCAACTTGTGTTCCGCATCATCTTCATCTTTTTTCGTTCGGAAACCGTTGATATCACAATCTTTGCCCGCCTTTGCCGTTACTGTGACCAAGTTCTTGGCCTTAAGAATTTTTGCAATTTCTTCAAATTTCATAATAGTGCGTATTTAATATGAATAATGATACAATTTGTCGGCAGAGTATCATTTTCTGTCAATATTGTCAATATTTTTTTTAAATATGGTTGACAGATATACATTTTTGCCTTATTTTACACGCAAACATTATACATATTTACTTCATTTATTATGTCATGACAAATTTTAACAATTTCAAACAAGCCTACGAGGCTATGGAGAATGCGAGAAATAATATTCTCGGTATTCAACAGAGTTGTATCACGGATGCCGGTTTGGAGACGTTTTCCAAACTGCGCAGCAGCGCTATCGTCCAAATTGATATTGCGCGTGAGCGTTTAAGGGTATGGTTCAAAAAGAACTTCCCCAAAGATGTTCCGGCCGCTGCTCGCTGGGATCAGTTTGAATTTTCCGAGTTTTTTGCTTTTCTCAAGAAGCATCCCGAAATTGTCAAAGACAACCGTGAGCATCTTGAAGATCTGTTAAAAAGCATGAAAAAAACCGGCATGAATTCGGATGAAATCCCTTCTATTCGAGATTTTCCGAAGTCTTAGCTCATCAAACCCCGCGCCATACAGTCGGCACGGGGTTTTATTTATCTTAAAACGCAATTTTTTGTCTTTGAAAAAAACGTCAAAAGTCGTTGATTTTTGTTTTAAATGTGTTATAGAGCAATCAGTTTTATTTATAATTTAACATAAGGGATAGATATGTCTGATAAAAAGATGAAAATGATGGATGCCAACGAAGCGACCGCTTCCGTTGCCCATCGTATGAATGAAGTTTGCGTGATTTACCCGATTACACCGTCGTCACCGATGGGTGAATGGGCTGACGCATGGTCTGCCGCCAATCAAAAGAACCTCTGGGGCGTGACGCCTTTGGTCCAAGAAATGCAGTCCGAAGCCGGTGCGGCCGGTGCTTGCCACGGTGCTGTTCAGGCAGGTGCTTTAACAACAACCTTTACGGCATCTCAAGGCTTGCTTTTGATGATTCCGAATATGTATAAAATCGCTGGTGAACTCAGCCCGTTTGTGATGCACGTTGCTGCCCGTTCACTTGCCTACCATGCTTTGTCGATTTACGGTGATCACTCCGATGTCATGGGTTGCCGCCAAACAGGCTTTGCCATGCTTGCCTCCAATTCCGTCCAAGAAGCACACGATATGGCCGCGATTGCTCAAACATCAACACTTCGTTCTCGCGTGCCGTTTTTGCACTTTTTTGACGGTTTCAGAACATCGCATGAAATCAAAAAAATCTCTCTTTTATCAGACGATGATTTGCGTGCCATGTTAGAGGGCGTTGATTATAAGTTCAATGTCAAGCATGCCTTAAAGCCCGAAAAGCCGGTTATTCGCGGCACGGCACAAAATCCGGATGTGTTTTTCCAAGGTCGTGAGGCTTCCAACCCGTTTTATGACAAGGTTGAAGGCATCGTCCAAGAAGAAATGGATAAATTCGCTAAAATTTCCGGCCGTCAATATCATGTGGTTGACTATACGGGCGCTCAAGATGCCGAGCATGTCATTGTGATTATGGGCTCCGGCGCCGAAACGGTCGAAGAAGCAATTGAATATCTGAATGCCCACGGACATAAACTCGGTGTTTTGAAAGTTCACCTCTATCGTCCGTTCCCGACAACATCATTTTTAAAAGCCCTGCCTAAATCGGTCAAAACGGTTTCCGTCCTTGACCGCACAAAAGAATCCGGTTCTTTGGGTGAACCGCTTTATTTGGATGTTGTCACCGCTTTATCACAAGCCTTCTCAAACGGCCAAATTTCAAATCTGCCCAAGATTTACGGCGGTCGTTACGGTTTGTCTTCAAAAGAATTTACACCGGCAATGGTCAAGGCTGTGTTTGACAATGCCGCCTCTTCTAAGGCCATCAACGGCTTTACGGTCGGTATCACGGATGATGTCACACACAAATCTCTTTCTTATGATGAAACGTTTGATGTCGAGCCTCAAGATGTTGTGCGTGCCGTGTTCTTCGGCTTGGGTGCAGACGGTACGGTCGGCGCCAACAAAAACTCAATTAAGATTATTGCCGAAGATGCCGGTAAATACGGACAAGGTTATTTTGTTTACGACTCGCGTAAATCAGGCTCAATGACAACGTCACACCTTCGTTTTTCAGACAATCCGATTCGTTCGGCCTATTTGATTACGGCCGCCGATTTTGTAGCTTGTCACCAATTCCAGTTTATGAACAAGGTTGACATCTTAAAAATCGACCACGAAGGCGCAACTTTCTTACTCACCGCTCCTTATGAACATGATAAGGTTTGGGATCATCTGCCGATTGAAGTTCAAGAGCATATTATTGCAAAGAAACTCAAATTCTACACCATCACTGCGGTTGAGGTGGCACGCAACACGGGTATGGGCCAACGCATCAACACCGTGATGCAGACATGTTTCTTTGCCATTTCAAATATTTTGCCGAAAGACGAATC